>CAWDPB010000157.1:0-9405 GCA_963804075.1 uncultured Acidobacteriaceae bacterium
CCCCGATGGAGTCAAGCGCTGCGGAAGAGCGCTTCGAGTGATTCCTCAAGCCAGCTTGCTGGAACTGATTCGGCTGGAAGGCGAGCGACTTACGCGCTCCAGATCGAGAACGTTCACGGCACGCCAGTGTCCCGGCAGCGCCAGAACCTCCTGCCGCTGGTTTATCTCAACCGCGTGTTGCAGGTGGTGGAAGAAATCCAGCACGCGGACATCGTCAACATTCTGGTATTGCAGGCTGAGAACCATCAATTCGGCCTGGTAAGTGACAGCGGCAACAGCAATACCCGGAAATCGTCATCAAACCTTTGGGCAAACAACTGAAGGGCCTGAATTGTTATGCCGGCGCCAGCATCATGGGCGACGGGCAGGATCGCGCTGCATTCTCGACGTGCTCGGCCTGGCCCAGCGCGCTGGCGTGCGACCAATGAGATTCGGGATCGCTCCATGGCGGGAGCAAAGCGAAGAGTCGAAAAAATCCACCGGAGCAGGAACGGGGGCGCTGGTTTCTGCCGGACCCAGCGATTGCCGTATGGCCGTTCCGCGCTAAAAATGACCGCGTCGCGCGCCTGGAACTACCATAAAGCAGGTCGAGCAGGCTCGCACACAATGGGTGGCGCAATACCGCGGAGAGATTCTGCCGCTCGTCGATCTCGGACTTGGCCATCAAGAAGAAAGCGCGAGCGAATGCGGGTTCGGGATGTCTTTTCTGAAGCGTCCAATTCAACGCGATTGCAGGTCGTGGTCTGCAATCAGGACGGCCATCGCGTCGGCTTGATGGTGGAGCGAATTGTGGACATGGTAGAGGATGTCGCCGAACTCAAGTATCCCGCGAGCCGGCCCGGAAATCCTCTACTCCGCTGTCATCAACGGTCAGGTTACCGAACTGATCAATTCCATCCGTTTCGGATCACGGGGGTTTCGTTTATGCAGCAGCCGCAGGGCGAAATCAACCTCGCCACGGGGCGACTAGTCATGGCAAGCACGCTGCAATTCTGCACTTTCTATCTCGATCAACTCCTGTTTGGCGTCGAAATTCAGGGCGTACAGGAAGTGATCGCCATCTTCCGATGACCAACTCGTCCGCTTGCTCCAAACGTGGTTGAGCGGCCTGCTCAACCTGCGCGGACAGATTGTAACCGCGGTGGATCTCGGCGCTGCCTCGCGTTGCCGGCACGCGCCGCTGGCCAGCTGCCAATGAATGTCGTGGTTCGCACCGCCGATGGCCCCGTCAGCCTGCAGGTGGACGACATCGGAGACGTGCTCGAAGTTTCCGAGGACTCTTACGAGCCGCTGCGCAAAATATGTCGAAGCAACACAGAGAAATGGTCCACGGCGTCTACAAGCTGGATGGACGCTTTTGTTGGTTTTGAACACGGAACGGTCGCTGGCAACCAGGCTGGAAGTGGCTTGAACTTCGTCGAGATTAAGGCAATCAAAAAAGGCAAAAAACGAAATCGACCATAAGGAGCTGGAATCAATGAAGAGTACGAGGGGGAAGGCGGCTGCTGCCGTTTCACAACAATCAATGGATTTTGGGCAAGTTTACCAACAGTTAGTGGAAAAGTCGCCGGCGAACGTGATGTATGCGGACAAGAATTTCGTCATCCGCTACATGAACCAGTCGTCGCTCGAGACGCTCAAGAAAGTCGAACACCTGCTGCCATTCAAAGCCGACGAGATCGTGGGCAAGTCCATCGACAGCTTCCACAAGGATCCGGCCCGAATAAGGGCGATCCTGACTCAGGGTTTGAAGCTCCCACACTATGGCATGTTCCTACTTGGCACCGAGAGAATGGAGTTGACCGCACACGCCATCCTCGATGGAAACGGCGAAGTATCGGGCTATATGGCTGCGTGGGACATCGTCACCGAGAAATTTCGGTTGCAGCAGTCGATGCAGACCATCTTCAGCTCCCGCCCTTGTGTCGAGTTCGAGATTGATGGCACGGTAGCGCGAACGAATGACCTGTTCCTGCAGCTCACGGGGTACACGAGCGAAGATATTCTCGGCAAAACTCACAGCATGTTCGTGCCGGCGAAGGATCGCAAGAATCCAGAGAACGCGGAGCTTTGGTCGAAGCTCGAGGCAGGCATCGCTCAGACAAGCCAATACAGGCGGCTTGGCAAGGGAGATAAGGAATTCTGGCTTGCCTGTACTTACTACCCGATTCCAGATCCAACCGGAAAGATCTACCGTGTCATGCAGTTCGCGACCGATGTAACCGACCAAAAGCTTCGAGACAACGATTTCGCCGGGCAGATTCAGGCTATTAGCGAGTCGCAAGCGGTGATCGAATTCAATCTAGACGGAACGGTGATCCGCGCGAACGACAATTTCCTGAAGCTACTGGGTTACACGCTGGATGAGATCAAGGGCAAACACCACAGCATGTTCGTCGATGAAGCCTACCGGCAAAGCTCGGCCTACAAGGAATTCTGGGTCAAGCTGAACCGGGGCGAGTATGTCGCGGATGAATTCAAGCGCATCGGCAAAGGGGGAAAAGAGGTCTGGATTCAGGCTTCCTATAACCCCATCCTGGATATCGACGGCAAGCCGTTCAAGGTGGTGAAGTATGCAACGGACGTAACCGAGATGAAGTTGAAAAACGCCGACTACCAGGGCCAGATCAACTCCATCGGCAAGTCGCAAGCGGTGATCGGGTTCAACATGGATGGAACGATCATTACGGCGAACGAAAACTTCCTGAAGGCTCTGGGCTACACGCTGGATGAGATCAAGGGTAAGCACCACAGCATGTTCGTCGATGAAGCTTACCGGCAAACCCCAGCCTACAAGGAATTCTGGGCCAAGCTGAACCGAGGCGAGTATGTTGCGGATGAATTCAAGCGCATTGGCAAAGGGGGCAAGGAGGTCTGGATTCAGGCTTCGTATAATCCCATCCTCGATCTAAATGGCAAACCGTTCAAGGTGGTGAAGTATGCAACAGACGTAACCGAAATGAAACTGAAAAATGCCGACTTTCAGGGCCAGATCAGTTCCATCGGCAAGTCGCAAGCGGTCATCGAGTTCAACATGGATGGGACGGTTCTCGGTGCGAACGACAACTTCCTGAAGGCTCTGGGATACACGTTAGGCGAAATCAAGGGCAAGCACCACAGCATGTTCGTGGATGAATCGTATCGTCAAAGCTCGGACTACAAAGAGTTCTGGGCCAAACTGAACCGAGGCGAGTATATCGCTGATGAATTCAAGCGTATTGGCAAAGGGGGAAAGGAAGTCTGGATTCAGGCATCCTATAACCCCATCCTTGATCTAAATGGGAAGCCATTCAAGGTGGTGAAGTATGCAACAGACGTCACAGATATGAAGCTGAAAAATGCCGATTACCAGGGCCAGATCAATGCCATTAGCAAGTCGCAAGCGGTGATCGAGTTCGGCCTCGATGGAACGGTGCGCAGCGCGAACGAGAACTTCCTGAAGGCGCTGGGCTATACGTTGGATGAGATCAAGGGCAAGCATCACAGCATGTTCGTGGAAGAATCATATCGCCAGACCCCGGAGTACAAAGAGTTCTGGGCCAAGTTGAACCGCGGCGAGTACTTCTTCCAGGATTTCAAGCGTATTGGCAAGGGAGGCAAGGAAGTCTGGATTCAGGCTTCGTATAACCCGATTTTCGATCTAAACGGTAAGCCGTTCAAGGTCGTTAAGTACGCCAGTGACATTACTCCTCAAAAGACCGCGATCAACTCAATGATCGCCGACGCGGTGATGTTATCGAACGCGGCGGTCCAAGGCAAATTGAATACGCGCGCCGACCTAAGCCGCCACCAGGGCGACTATCGCAAGGTGGTTGAAGGCGTGAACCAGACGTTGGACGCCGTGATTGGCCCGCTGAATGTTGCGGCCGACTATGTCGACAAAATCAGCAAGGGCAGCATTCCTGCAAAGATTACCGACAACTACAACGGCGACTTCAATGTAATCAAGAACAATCTGAATGCCTGTATCGACGGGCTCGCGGGGTTGCAGGAGGCTAACGTCGTCCTGCAGAAAATGTCCGTCAACGACTATACCGTCGGAGTGGAAGGTAAATATGTAGGCATTTTCGCGGAAGTTGCGCGCGCCATCAATGGAGTGCAGACGCGAATCAAGCACTTGATCAGCACTTGCAAGAAGGTCTCGCAAGGAAACTTGGAGGATCTGCCAGATTATCAGAAGGTCGGCCGACGCTCCGAAAACGACGAACTGGTACCGTCGCTCACCGTAATGCAGCAGAGCATTGCAGCACTGGTGGCCGACGCCGCCATGCTGTCGCAGGCGGCCGTGGAGGGCAAGCTCTCGACACGCGCCGATGGCACCAAGCATAACGGTGATTACCGCAAGGTCGTCGAAGGCGTGAACCAGACACTCGATGCGGTGGTTGGGCCTGTTCAGGAGGCTGGTGCTGTTCTGAAAAAGATCGCCGCAGGCGATCTTACGGCCAAGGTAACCGGCAACTATCAGGGCGATCACGCCGACATCAAGAACGACATCAATGCGATGACTGAGTCGCTTCGGTCGAGCATGGCCTCGATCGCGGTCAACGCGCAATCCCTGGCCAGTTCGTCCGAAGAGCTGAACGCAACCAGTCAACAACTCGCAGGTAACGCGGAGGAAACTGCCACGCAGGCCAACGTTGTTTCAGCTGCCAGCGAGGAAGTTTCCAAGAACGTCAGCGTGGTCGCCACCGGCTCGGAAGAAATGCTGGCTTCGATCCGCGAGATTTCCAAGAGCGCCAACGAAGCCGCGCGTGTGGCCAAAAACGCGGTCGATGTGGCGCAGGGCACAAACACAACGATCTCCAAACTAGGCGAGTCGAGTGCGGAAATCGGCAAGGTGATTAAGGTGATTACCTCAATTGCCCAACAGACCAATCTCCTCGCTCTCAACGCCACGATCGAAGCGGCTCGCGCCGGCGAAGCGGGCAAGGGCTTCGCCGTCGTAGCGAACGAGGTCAAGGAACTCGCCAAGGAAACCGCCCGCGCGACCGAGGAAATCGGCCAGAAGATCGAGGCCATTCAGGGCGATACCAAGGCGGCCGTGCAGGCGATCGGAGAGATCAGCGGAATCATCAATCAGGTCAACGATATCTCCAACACGATTGCATCGGCGGTGGAAGAGCAGACCTCAACCACGAACGAAATCGGCCGCAACGTAACCGAAGCTGCCAAAGGCACGTCGGAGATTGCCAGAAACATCTCCGGTGTGGCTCAGGCCGCTCAGGAGACCACCACTGGCGCCAATGATTTGCAGAAGGCGGGACGCTCTCTGGCCGAAATGTCCACGCAACTGCAGATGTTGGTGTCCCAGTTCAAACTGCAAGACGATTCCAAACATTTAACGCACCAGAAAGCGGTAGCGGCTGGTTCCTAGAAACCGAAGGGCGGGGCGCACGCGCTCCGCCCTTCGTTTCGTAGATGTGGCCGCCACCAAAAACCGATTCGAAAAAGTGTGAGCACTCAGATATGGCAAAGGCACTCGTAGTAGACGATTCTCGCGCAATCCGGATGATCCTCGGCAGAATGCTGTCCGGATGCGGATTTGAAATATGCCAGGCCGGCAATGGCCGCGAAGGACTGGAAGTGCTGGAAAAAGAGTTTCCCAACGTTTCTCTGGTCCTGGCGGACTGGAACATGCCGGAAATGAATGGCCTGGAGTTTGTTCAAAAGCTCCGCGCCGATGCCCGCTTTACCGCAGTACAAGTCATGATGGTGACCACCGAAACCCAAATCGAACAGATGAGCCAGGCGCTCGAAGCTGGCGCCAATGAGTACGTAATGAAGCCGTTTACCCCCGACATCATCAAGGACAAGCTGCGCTTACTCGGAGTGTTGCAATAGAGCCTATGGCAGCTGGAAAGACAGCATTGGTCGCTTCCGCGCGGGTTCGGCCGGTCATCCGGCAGGGACAGAAAATCCGCGTGCTGGTGGTGGATGATTCGGTCATCATGCGCCGCCTCATCAAACATGCCTTGGAGCAAAACCCTGTGCTCGAGGTCGTTGGTACCGCGGCCGACGGAGCTATAGCGCTGCAACGAATTCCTCAGGTCAATCCCGACGTGGTCACGCTCGACGTCGAGATGCCCGTCATGGATGGCCTGGATACTCTCCGCTACATTCGACAGCAGTATCCCAATCTCTGCGTGATCATGTTCAGCACGCTCACAGAGCGCGGCGCTTCCACCACCTTGGACGCCCTTTTGCTTGGTGCCAACGACTACGTCACCAAGCCTTCGAATGAAGGATCGCTCGACCGCTCCATGGCGCGTCTGCAACAAGATCTCGTTCCTAAGATTCACCAGTTTTTTGATTTTGAAGACCGCGTAGTCGCCCCCAGCCCTGCGCCAGTTCCCGCGATCTCGACGTCGGCTTCGGTCCGGCCAGCGAGTCTTCGCCGGCCGCGAAGCGTCGTGGCAATTGGCGTCTCCACCGGCGGCCCGACGGCGCTCGGCGAAATCATGAAGCTGTTTCCCCGCAATTTTTCGCTGCCGATTCTCATCGTGCAACACATGCCCCCTCTGTTCACGCAGCTGCTGGCGGAGCGTCTGCAGACCAAGTGCCCGCTCCCGATTGCGGAAGCGAAAGAAGGGGCTCTCGTGGAACCCGGCAAAGTTCTGATCGCCCCAGGCAACTATCACATGCGGCTGGCGAAGCGAGGTTCGAATGTTCACGTAACCTTGGACCAGTCGCCTCCCGAGAATTCCTGCCGTCCCGCGGTCGATGTCATGTTCCGCTCGGTGAGCGATATCTACGGCGCGGCCACGATCGGGATCGTTCTCACTGGCATGGGCTACGACGGTTTGCGCGGTGCCGAGCAACTGAAAGCAAACGGAGCTTACATCATCGCGCAGGACCGCGAATCCAGTACCGTGTGGGGCATGCCAGGCGCGGTTGCCGAGGCCGGCCTTGCCGACGCAATTGTAAGTTTGAACTCGGTTGTTCCAGAAATTCTCAGGCAGGTTGGCTAACTTCAAAAACCATGGCAACTCCAGCTCAGGCAAGAATCGTTGAAAGGTTGGGCAAACCCGACCCCTGTCCAATCACAACCGAGAATTACGCGTACCTGCAAAAGCATGTCTACGCCGAATCCGGAATCGTGCTCGATTCCGATAAACACTATCTGCTAGAGTCCCGGCTGATTCCAATCGTCCGCCAGGAGGGGCTAGCTTCCCTGAACGATCTTTGCGCGCGTATGCGCGCTGCTCCACACCTGAGCAAGCAGGTAGTCGAGGCGATGACTACCAACGAAACCCTGTTTTTCCGGGACGTGGCGCCCTTCCAGGCGCTTCGGACCCAGGGTGATTCCCGAACTCCAGAAGTTACGCGCGGACAGTAAGCGCCTGCGTTTCTGGTCGGCCGCATCTTCTTCCGGACAGGAAGCTTATTCGCTGGCCATGATGTTGCTCGAAATGGGACTCGGTTCCTGGAACATTGAGATCCTCGGCACGGACCTGTCCAAGCAGATACTGGAACGCGCCCGGCAGGGTAAGTACATGCAGTTGGAAGTCAACCGCGGTCTCCCGGCGCCGTGCCTCGTCAAATATTTCACCCGCTTGGGTCAAGAATGGCAGCTAAAAGACGAGATTCGCCGAATGGTTCGGTTCCAGCGGTTCGATCTGCGCCAGAGCATGACCGGGTTGGGCGTCTTCGATGTCGTCCTTTGCCGCAATGTGCTCATCTATTTCGACGTCGAAACCAAAAAGAAGATTTTGGGAGAGATCCGCAAGAACCTGGTGAGCGGCGGTTATCTCGTGCTCGGTGGGGCTGAGACCACCGTCAACCTCGACGAAAAATACCGGCGTGTTACCGTGGGACCAGCGGTCCTGTATCAGGCTGCCTTAGCCTGAAGCACCGCAGGTGACCAAAAAGAAATGGTAGGCACGAGGAGACTCGAACTCCTGACCTCTACCGTGTCAAGGTAGCGCTCTAACCAACTGAGCTACGCGCCTACTGATTGATTGGATTATACCCTCTTGCGCCTGCCGATCGCCGCAGGAATTTGCCCCGCACAGAGCCCGCGGGGCCGCTATAGCTCGCCCACAGAAGGCACGGCTGGTGCGGTGTAAGCTCCGCTGATGGAATTCCAGCGGATTCGCAGTACCTCCCCAAACATGCGCAGGCCGTCGCGAAACGGATGCAACCGCGTCCCTTCGCTGTGCGCCCAAACCACCGGCACTTCTTTCACAACCAAGCCCAGCTTCCTCGCCAGAAAGAGAATCTCGGGATCGAATCCCCACCGCTCAATCTTCTGCAGCGGAAAAATGCGCTGCGCTGCGTCGCGCCGGAACGCCTTAAATCCGCATTGCGTGTCGGCGAAATTCAGCCCCAGAATCAAACGCAGCACCAGATTAAAAATTCGCCCAAACACGCGGCGATAAAGCGGCTGCCTCACCGTTTGCAACTCGGAGCGAAGCCAGCGCGAGCCAATCGCAATATCCGCGCCGGCGGCGATTGCGTCAAAAAGGTGCTGCGCCTCGCCCAGCGGCGAAGAGAGATCGGCGTCCGTGAACAAGCAGACATTGCCGCGAGCGTGCAACATGCCCGCGCGCACGCTGAATCCCTTGCCATGATTTTTCGGATTGTCGAGCAGCACGACTTGCGGATGCCGCTCGCTGTACTCGCGAATGATGGCCGTCGTGTCGTCGCGCGATCCGTCGTTGACCACCAGAATCTCGACGTTCCAATTGTGCTGCTCCGAATAGCGCAGTAACTCATCGAGCGTCGGCCGTATACGCGCGCTCTCGTTGTAGGCCGGGATAATAACGGAGCACGCCGGAATCGCCGAATTGGGATCGCTAAGAAATTGAACGGCCGCGCGATTGGAGGATTGAGCCATCGGAACATTTAATCATTGCAGCAATGGCGCAAGGATTCAACTCCGCCTGAGCCAATCGTTCAATCTTAAGCAACCTGTCGGCGCTTGCCGAGCATGTGCAGAAATTCGCTGGTCAGTTCTTCATCCCAAAGGCCAGCCTTGGCTTCATCGCACATCGTGATCGCGGCTTGCTCGTGCGGGAGGGCCGGTTTGTAAGGCCGCGCCGTCCTCAGCGCGTCATAGACATCGACGACCTGCAAAATCCGCGCCAGCAGCGGGATTTCGCCGTCCTTGAGCCCGTCGGGATAGCCGCTCCCGTCCGAGTGCTCGTGATGATGGCGGATAATCGGCAGCACCAGCCGCAGCGATCGAGCGGCCGGCAAATCGTCTCTCCCACCACCGGGTGCTGCTTCATAATTTTCCATTCGTCCGGTGTCAGGTTGCTACCCTTTTTCAGAATTTCATCCGGTACGGTAATCTTGCCGAGATCGTGCAGGTAGCCCCCTCGTCTCAGCGCGGTCACGCATTCGTCATCCAGGCCGAGATGGCGTCCCAATTCGTCGAGCAAAACACGTACGAACGAAGCGCAT
>CAWDPB010000158.1:0-9941 GCA_963804075.1 uncultured Acidobacteriaceae bacterium
GTGAACGAGTAGCCGCTCTTAGTTTGGCCGGCCAATACCGAGTCGATCAAGCACGCGCTGGTCGAAGTCGGTACGGTGGAACCCGTGCAAGATCCTCCAAGGTTGCCGATGGTGGTGGCAAAGCCAACGGTCGGATACGCCGAGTTGTAGGCCACTTCGGCTGTGTTAACGGTTCGCGTCGATCCCACTGCGGACGACTCATTCGCCGCAATGCGAGCACGCAACAGGTTCGGGATGGCGATGGCGGCGATGATCAGGATGATCGCGACCACAATCAGCAATTCGATCAGTGAGAAGCCCTTCTGTTTCCGCATTGAAATTTTCCTCGTCTCCGGTTTGTAACTATCTCGTTGGATGACCAACTCGCCTGCTACTGTCGCACTCGACATGCCATAAGCCCAAGTGACGGAAGTCAGATGACCCTTTCGGTGCAACCCCACTTGTTTCAAGGGCTTCATAGCTATTAGTCACCTCCCCCTGGCGCCTAGCACATTAAATCTGACATTTTCACGAACGCCGACTGACAAAATTTGCCAGTCTTGCGTTTGTGCGTGATCATTCGCAGGGTTCTGCCGGTCCGCCATCGTGAAATGGCCGCGACCTAAGTCTCCACCCGATCGTAATGCTGTAAGTAGTGACCTATGGCGATAGAATCGTGCCGGCGCAACGCGCAGGGCAGAGATAAACATTGCAGCAAGTCGAACCATCCCGATCACAGTGGCAGGATCCCTTTCCTCGTCGCTATGTGGGCATTCTCTGCCTCGCATTGGTCGCCGCCACTCTGGCGTTTTACAATCCCATCTCCCATAACCGGTTCATCGAATTCGACGACGGCGTTTATATCACCGGGAATCCCCATGTCCAGCAAGGGCTGACGTGGGACACCACACGGTGGGCCTTCACTACTTTTCATGCAGGATATTGGCATCCGCTGACATGGCTCTCGCACGCACTTGATTGCCAGATCTTTCGTCTCAATCCAGCCGGTCATCACTACGTGAATCTGCTGTTGCACGCGGTCAACGCTATTTTGCTCTTTCTGCTATTGGGGAGTGCAACGCGCTCAACGGCAGCCAGCTTCGTTGTCGGCGCATTGTTCGCCTTGCACCCTGTGAATGTCGAGTCCGTCGCCTGGGCGGCCGAGCGCAAGAACGTTTTGAGCATGCTTTTCTTTTTGCTCGCGATGCACGTCTACACCCGCTATGCGCGGAGTGGCGCGAAGTCCTGGTATGCATCCGTACTGGTTCTTTTCGTGCTTGGGCTGATGGCGAAGCCGCAGATTGTAACTCTGCCGTTTGTGCTTCTGCTTTGGGACTATTGGCCGCTTGAAAGACTCTGGGCAGGGACCTGGTCGGGGCGGCTCATCCGAAACTTACCCTTCGCGCTCGCTGCGCTCTCTTGTTGTCGAAAAACTTCCGCTGTTCGTTCTTGCCGCCGCCGATTCGGTCGTCATTGTGATGGCGCAGCGCGCGGCGCATGCCGTGCGCACTGCCTCGGAAGTCACGTGGACGGTTCGCATTGCGAACGCCACCGTCTCGTACGTTCGATATATCGAGAAAGCGCTCTGGCCGGCGCGTCTTGCCGCCATGTATCCGCGCCCGGCGTACCTGCCGATGTGGCAAGTGGCCGGTGCCGCAGCGCTACTGATTGTTCTTTCCATCCTGATTCTGCGCTGGCACAGCCGCCGCTACCTAATAGTCGGCTGGCTCTGGTTTTTGGGCACGCTGGTGCCCATGATTGGCATTGTCACGGTGGGCGAGCAGGCGATGGCCGACCGCTTCGCCTATATCCCGTTGATCGGCTTGTTTGTAGCCGCCGTATGGACGTTCGATGCGGCGATCGCGAAGAAACCGACGCTTCGTTTCTATGCAGTGGGCACGGCACTGGCCGCGATACTAAGCCTAGGATGCTTGACCTATCGCCAGCTTGGCTACTGGCACGACGACGAAACGCTCTGGCGCTACACACTCAGCGTGACAGATGCCAATTACATGGCGGAGAGCAACCTCGCGATTGCCCTGGCCAAAGCAGGACGCGCAGACGAAGCCATCGTCCACTTCCACGCCGCTCGCGCCTCGCACCAATATCCCGCGGATCAGATCGTGATGCTGGCCCAGTACGAGATGCGCACCGGCCATCCCGACGAAGCCGTGGACGAATGCCGCGCCGCGCTCGCCGCTTCGCCCGAGCCGGCCGTACGTGCGGCCGCACTCGACGAGATGCGCCAGGCATTTCTCGAATTGCGGCGTTACGATGAAGCCGGGCAAGTTTCTGGCGAGTCTCTGCGCCCTGCGCCAGATCGCAGTAAGCGTCTTACGCCGACCGCTTCAGCAGCAGGCAAGTAATGTCGTCATGCTGAGGCGTATTACCGACAAACCAATCCAAAGCAGCCAGCAAATTCTTTAACAACTCGGGTGGCGACAAAGCGGCGCCGCGATCGACGACTCGCATAAGCTCCGGCTCGCCGTATTCATCGCCATTGGCATTCATGGCTTCGGCAGCACCGTCGGTAAAGATAACCAGCCAGTCTCCCACGCCAATATTCATCGCGCCCAGCTGGTAGGTTGCGCTGGCCAGCACTCCAATTGGAATGCCACCCTCCTCAGGCCGGTGCATGGCTTCTGAACTTCGACGCAGAAATGGTGCATTGTGGCCGGCATTCACATAGGTCATGTCGCCCGTGGAGGGGTTGAGTTCGGCCAGAAACGCGGTCGTGAAGCGCGCGCCGCCTTGGCTGTTGGAACACGCATAGCGATTCAGCTCCGCCACGATTTGCTCGAGCGGCAGAGCGCTTGGCGCCAGCGTGCGCAGGCTGGCCTGGAACGTCGCCATCAGCATCGCCGCGGGGATGCTCTTTCCCGCGACGTCGGCGACCACGAATAAAACGCGATCTTCGCCCGGAGTTATGCCCGGCCGGAGAATCACATCGTAGTAATCGCCCGCCACCGTGTTCGCCGGCCGTGTCGCGTAGGCAATGCCATATCCTGGAATCTGCAACGGCGCGCCCGGCAAAAGCCAAGCCTGTATGTCCTTGGCAATCTCCAGATCCCGCTTCATGACCACGCGGTCCGCCAGTTCAAGCAGCAGAACGATGAGAATCAGCAGCGCTCCCCAAAAATGCGGGTCGAGTTCGCCAACGCGCACCTCGCCGGCAGTGTCTCTGTAGCTGAAGCCGCCCGAGGGAAGAACCAACAGAATCAACCCAAGCAGTACCAATACCCTGCGCGCGGGCGACAGCTTTTCGATAATTGCCCAGAAAAGCGTCTTGAACATGAACCATGCGCGTTGACCTCGCGATTGCCCGGCCTGGCGTTCGCCGATACCCGCCGAATAGAGCCGATAGCTCGAACGCGCGTCTTTCTGCAGCTGCCCCCAGAGTTGATGTACCTCCAGCCCTTCGCTTACGCGGTGCCAAAAACGCGCAAACTTCCCCTTCGTGCCGGGTTGTTGTGGATTTGCTTGCGGAGGGCTGGCCATGTTTGGGTTCGACCATTATAGGTGAGTCGGGGCCGTCGGCTCACCCGCCGATTCATCCGCCGGATGCCCGTTCATCCAAACAGCTGCATTTGCCCCTCGGCGAGTGCGGGATGCGATTGCATACTCCTTTCGAGCGTGCCGGCTGCCAAACCGGTACTTCTTCCGAAGAACCGCCATCAGACGCGAAAGCCGTTCCCCGTATCCCTTGGGCAAAAATGCGCGCTCTTGATACCGAGTTCGATAGAGTTCAACCAGGGCAGGGAACTCCTGCTCGAGAAAAGGAAGAAACACCGCTGCCGAACACGGCTTTAGAAACAGAGGATTGGCAAACACATACTTTGCACCGGCTTCGGCCGCGGCCTTCACCAGCGCTTCGAGATCCCGCGCCCCGTCCGTGATCTCGGGCAAAACCGGAGCGCAAATCACTCCCGCGTCTATGCCCGCCTGATTCAACTGCCGCACTGCCTCCAGGCGTAGGTCCGGACGCGGCGCACGCGGTTCAAGCTTCCGCGCCAGCTCCACATCCACCGTCGTCACCGTCACATTTACATACAGGCGATTATTGGCTGCGATCCGCCGCAGGATCTCCGCGTCGCGCACCACCAGGTTCGATTTGGTGACAATTCCCAACTCGAACCCCTGATGAACCGAGAACTCTTCGAGAATGGCGCGCGTCACCTCATAGCGTCGCTCCGCTGGCTGATAAGGATCGGTGGCCGTGCCGATTGAAATCACTTCGCCGCGCTTCACCTTCTTCAATTCTTGCCGAAGCAAGGCGGCCGCACGCTCTTTGACGAAAATCTTCCGCTCGAAATCGACGCCATCGCGCAGTTCCATAAATTCGTGTGTGTAACGCGCATAGCAATACTTGCAGGCAAACTCGCATCCGCGATAAGGATTGATCGCCCAATTAAAAGGCAGCTCCCGCCGGCTCACCACGCGGCTCAACAGCGACCGGGATTCAAGCGAAAAATATTCGACGTCGTGTCCTTCTCGCAGAGAGTCGCCCTCCGCTGCAAGCCGTGCAATCCCCAGCAATTTTGGCTTGGCATCGAATTCGGGAAGCAAGGGAAGGGAAGACATAGGGCGCGCCGGACTTCGCTATTTGTTCGCCTATAATAGAACTGGCGGCAATGGCTGTCAAATCGGCCACGGGCGAATCGAAGTGTCCTAAGCCAGCCAAAAGGCGAGGGCCCGGGAGCAACTTACGTTGCGCCCGGGCTGGGGAGGTGGGATGTAAGGCGAGAGGTTAGAAATCCAGTGTCGATTCTTCGGAGGCGATTACCGTGAAGTGGCAGCTCGGGCCTCCGTAGTTGTAGATGTAGCCGACCCATCCGTTGCCGGATTCGACGTCGTAGTAGGGGAATCCGTGATCGACCGTGGAGTTGTAGAAGGTAGCTCTGCCGTTCGCGGGGAACTGGGAGCACGAGGTCACGCTGTATGCCTCAAGAACCGCGGCAAGCCCCCACGTCCAATGTTGGCCTGAAGTATGTACATCGAGCCAGGAATAGTAGCCGGTCGTTTGATCCTTCGCTTCGATCTGCCAATACTTCGTGCTGCCAGAGGTAGCGGTCATTTCCGTGTAGCCGAAGATCGAGTCTCCGGGATAAGTAATCTCCAGCGGGCTAACGTAAGCGGAACTGGGGCCGACCAGCCAGCTGGCGATGGTCCAATAATTGCCGCCCCCAGCGGCACTCACGCCATACTGGAGCACAGGCTGCATAATCCAGTTCTCAGCTTTAGGCTCAATGCCGTTGAACAGGAAAATCGTCGCGCCGCTTTCGGAGGGATACGAAGGCACAATCCACGTGCCCGCCATGTAATCGATGTTGTCCTTCGCGCTCAGCGGCAGATTCCATACTGATGCTTCCACCCAGCCGTTCCCAGTGCCTGGAGTATGCGCGAGGCTTTCGTTGCCCACGCCGCCCTGGCCTGCGCTTTGACTTCCACTGTGACGAGTGATGATGGGCTGCTCTGGGCAGGCGTCGTAGTGGGCGATCAGCACGCCTTTTAGCGTCACATCGCCCGTCGGCTGGCCGTCGCTGCCGACTTCAACTGTTGCGCCATTGGGGACCGCATGCACGCAATCGGGACGGATCAACTCACCTGGAATCTGCACCCAGTGCGACTTATCCATAATGGCTTCTCTGCCGTTGGTCTGTGCCTGTGCCGCGCTAGACAGGCCTGAAAGCGCAAGTCCGCATAAAGTTGTGGTTAGCATGAGCCCAATCCAGCTCAGTTTGGAATTGTCTGAAGGCCGTGTCGAATCGTTGCCGCTCTGCGTGTTGTTGCCCGTCGTTTTCATGTTCATGCTCCTTCGATGTCAGGATGTTTGGCGTGAATTTCCGCGTTCACTAGGTAACGCGACAACCGGAGGGAAACGGGGTCATCCAAAAATCGGCGGCCCTTTCGCCCCATCTTTGGCCATGGCGATTGCCAAAATCCCTGCGGAGGGATGGCGGCTGGGGTTAGAATGGCGACGCTTGAACTCCTGTCGATTTGACTCCGATATGCGCAATAAGAAATTGCCCGCCAATACTCAGGAACGCTTGCTTCGCGCGGCGCGCAAGGCCATGAAGAATGCCTACGCGCCTTTTTCGAATTTCCGTGTGGGCGCTGCGATCCTGACTGCGAAGGGCGAGATCTTCGCCGGCTGTAATGTCGAGAACTCCTCCTACGGCATGACGAACTGTGCCGAGCGGACGGCCATTTTCTCGGCGGTTGCGGCGAGCGGACCTAAGCTTGAGGTTTTGGCGGTTGCCGTCACCAACGCCCAAGGCGTGCCATGTTCGCCCTGCGGAGCGTGCCGGCAGGTGATCTACGAGTTTGGCCCGGATGCCGTCGTGCTCTATCAGGGCAAGGATGGCCTCCAGGAAAGTCACATAACGGAGCTTCTGCCGGAGGGATTTCGCTTCAAGTGAGCCAGCCTAATCCTCAGCAGTTCCGCGTCGTTCGATCTCATTCGCAATAAGCGCGACGGTGGCGCGCTTTCATCTGAAGAGATCGGCTACATCGTAGACGCATACACCGCAGGGACCATTCCCGACTATCAGGTTGCCGCTTGGCTGATGGCGGTTGTCCTGCGCGGCATGACGCGCGAGGAACTGGCCGCGTTGACGCACGCCATGCTGCACTCCGGCGAAGTGCTCGATCTGAATTTCCTTCCCTCGAAGAAGGTAGATAAGCATTCGACCGGCGGCGTAGGCGATAAGACTTCGCTGGTGCTGGCCCCGTTGGTCGCCGCGGGAGGGCTCTATGTACCCATGATCAGCGGCCGCGGCTTGGGGCATACCGGCGGCACGCTCGACAAGCTCGAAGCTATACCGGGGTTTCGCGTCGGATTATCGGTGCCGGAGTTTCATCGCGTGTTAAAAGCCTGTGGCGCCGCCATGATCGGCCAGACGGAGACAATCGCTCCCGCCGATCGCAAGCTCTATGCTTTGCGCGACGTCACCGGCACAGTCGAGAGTCCGAATCTGATCTGCGCGTCGATCATGAGCAAGAAGCTCGCCGAGGGAACCGATGCGCTCGTGCTCGATGTGAAAACCGGCTCCGGCGCCTTCATGAAGAAAGAGGAAGACGCGGTGCATCTCGCCGAGTTGATGGTGGAAACGGGCAAGCGCATGGGCAAGCAAATGGTTGCTCTCATCACCAACATGGATCAGCCTCTGGGCCACATGGTGGGCAATGCCATGGAAGTGCAGGAGTGTATCGAAGTGCTGCATGGCGGAGGCCCTGCCGATCTGCGTGAACTCTGTCTGCACCTAGCGGCGTGGATGTTTTATCTCGGCGGTACAGCGAAAACAGTTGCGGAAGGGAAGCACCAAGCCAGCGAAATCATCGCTTCCGGCAAGGCCTTTGAGCGTTTCCGACACATGGTGGAGTTGCAGGGCGGCGACATCGGTGCGATTGACGATCCCTCGCGGCTTCCGTCCGCCGATCATCGCGTGGAGGTGCAGAGCCGAAGCGCTGGATTCGTTTCCGCGATTCAATGTGAGCACGTGGGCACAGCTTGCGTGATTCTAGGTGGCGGACGCGAGAAGAAAGAAGATTCAGTCGATCCCGCCGTCGGCATTGTCATTCATAAAAAGATTGGCGACGAAGTTTTCGCTGGCGAAGCGCTCTGTACGATTCATTGCCATTCCGATGCGCAGGCGGTGCGCGCCCGCAAACTGCTGGAAGAGAGCTACACGATCTCACCAGTTCCGCCGGCCCACAAGCCGTCGTTGATTCACCGCGTCATTCATAAAGGAGAACCGGGATCCCCATCAAGTGTGGGTTTGGCTTGATGGGGCGGAGGAACAGTAGATGGGACGATTCACCGGCATTCTCGGCCTGATTACCATGCTCGGTCTTGCCTATGCCTTCTCCACCAACCGGAAGGCGATTCGGCTAAAGACCGTAGCATGGGGCTTGGGCCTGCAACTTGCCTTTGCTGTTTTCGTGCTCAAGATTGAATTCGGCCGCACGCTCTTCCGGAAAGTGGGGGATGCAGTCAATCGGCTGCTGAGTTATGCCTTTGCAGGTTCACAGTTTGTTTTTGGAGACCTGGGGAAGCAAGGCTCGCATTTCGGGTTCTATTTTGCTTTTCAGGTCTTGCCCACAGTGATCTTCATCTGTGCGCTTTTTGCGGTGCTTTATTACATCGGGGTCATGCAGTTGGTGATTCGAGCTGCCGCGTGGCTGATGACTCGTCTCATGGGCGTGAGCGGCGCCGAATCGCTGAATGTGGCCGCGAGTATTTTCATGGGGCAGACTGAGGCCCCACAGACGATCCGCCCGTTCCTGCCCGACCTTACGCGTTCAGAGTTGATGACCGTGATGACCAGCGGCATGGCGCACGTTTCCGGAAGTATCATGGCGGCCTATATCGCCTTCGGAATCGAGCCAAAGCACCTGCTGAGCGCAGTCATCATGACCGCCCCCGGCACACTTGTGATGGCAAAGATGCTGGTACCGGAAACCGAAACTCCGAGAACCGCAGGGCGCGTCATCATGAGCGACGAAGAGATGGAAAAGGAGAAGAACGAAAATCTGCTCGGCGCTATCGCCCGCGGCACCACCGACGGTTTGCACATGGCTTTGAACATCGCCGCGATGCTGATCTCTTTTCTCGCATTGATCGCGCTGCTCGATGGAATGATGGGCGGAATTCATGCGCACGTCGCATGGTTTCCCTCCAGCCTCGAGCACATCCTTGGTGTTTTATTTGCACCAGTTGCTTTCCTGATCGGAGTGCCTTGGCACGACTGCGCGGCGATTGGCAATCTTCTCGGCGTGCGCATGGTGCTGAATGAGCTTGTAGCGTTCTCCATGCTCGGACCACAAAAGGCCATTCTCGATCCCCGCTCTTTTACTATCGCCACGTTTGCGCTTTGTGGCTTCGCCAACTTCAGTTCGATAGGAATTCAAATGGGCGGAATCGGGGCGCTCGCTCCCAATAAAAAAGGAGAGCTTGCGAAGCTGGGAATACGCGCCATGCTCGCCGGAACCATGGCGAACTTGATGTCAGCCTCAATCGCCGGAATGCTGCTGTAAAGGCCTAACATGACCGCGGAGAAAGTCACGCTCGCCCGGAGATTGCCTTCAGCGCCTCATCGGTCGTGATCATTCGTGCTCCCAGTTCCCGGAACTGGGCCAGCGTCTTCTCTCCAACCGCCGGCGCCAACGTCTCAACTGCATCGCGCACCACCGCCACCCGCCGCTTCCGCTCGATCAATCCTCTTACAGCGCAGGCGACACAGTACTCAGTCACCACGCCGAAGACGACGAACTCCGCCTGCTTGCCAAGACGAGCCAGCAATTCATCAGCGTGCCGCGTTTGAAATACGTCGAGCGTCTGCTTTTCCAGAATAATTTGCTGATAGGGGGCAAGATCGTCGGGCACCCTCGCGCCCGGCAAATTGTCGATGCGCAGCACTTTTTCCGCGAGCGCTTCCGGCAGCAATTCCGATCCGGTCGTTCCTTTCAAGCAATGCGGAGGGAACTGCTTGAACTCGGGATCGTCCAGTGGATGAAGTCAGGAAACATTTTCATCATTGACGAAATCTGCTCGCGGACGCGCATCTCCTCAAATAGCTTTGCAATTTGCTCCTTTGAGGGCCGCTGATCGGGCGGGACGAGCAAGGGCGTGGATGCATCCGGCGGCGGGGTTGCGGAGGCCGCGGGCTGGCCCGCTTGCGAGCGGACGAATGGCGCTGAGAGCGCGAGAGCGGACGACGAACGCGATGGCAAACAGTTTCTTCATGATTTCCTCGCGGAGTGGTTTGAAGAGGCCGATTCCGTGGCGGCGCAAACGGCTGCCCGATTCCGCAACTGAACGACAAGTCATTATAACCGGCGATCGGGAGCGCGGTCAGGAAAGGGATTCTTTGCGCGGCCACAGGGAATCGAGAAAGAGCAGGATTGCGCCGATGACAATCGAGGAGTCGGCCAGGTTGAAGTCGGGGAAATGATAGGCGAAG
>CAWDPB010000159.1:0-75721 GCA_963804075.1 uncultured Acidobacteriaceae bacterium
CGCAAGAATCGGCGACACGCCTATGCCGGAATATACGGGGCGCGTGATGGAGAGAATCCCGGACTTTATACCTCTATGGACGCTGGTGTTAGGCGGCATTTATTGGGTTTCGCATCGTCGTGACGAAGTAGCCCTTGCGGAAGCACAAGAAAAGAATGGGGGCAGGCAATGAAATTCAAACTGACTCTTTGGAGAGTTATCTTCCTTGTCATCATGGCGCTGGGCCTGTACTCCTCGTTTGTGCGCTATTTCCGCGGGTTGGGCGCGGTTTCCAACATGACCGACCAGTTCCCCTGGGGGCTCTGGATCGGCTTCGATTGCCTGTGCGGCGTGATGCTGGCGGCCGGCGGCTTCTGCATGGTCGGAGCGGTTTATCTATTCAACGTGGAACGATTGCACCCGGTGGTGCGGCCGGCGGTGTTGACCGCTTTCCTCGGCTACCTGCTCTTCATCGTCGGACTGCTGTTCGACCTGGGCCGTCCCTGGTTCATCTGGCACCAGATGATTTACAGGAACCTGCACTCGGTGATGTTCGAAGTGGGCATGTGCGTGATGTTCTACACCACGGTCCTGTTCTTCGAATTCCTGCCCAATGTATTTGAACGGTTGAAGTGGAAGACGCCGATCACGTGGATTAACAAGATCTATCCGATTCTGATTGTGGCGGGCATTCTGCTGTCGACCTTGCACCAGAGTTCGCTGGGATCGCTGTATTTGATTATGCCGAGCAAGCTGCATCCATTCTGGTATACGCCGGCGTTGCCGTTCTTCTTCTTTGGATCGGCTGTCGCTGTCGGATTAGCGATGACCATCTTTGAATCCACGCAGAGCGCGAAAGCATTCGGCCGTCAACTGGAGCTTCCGGTGCTGGTTACGCTGGGCGGCGCTTTGCTGGTTGCACTCTGGGTCAACCTGCTGCTGCGCTTCGAAGATTTCTTCCACCGCGGCATTCTTGGAATGATCTTCAAGCCGAGCTACGAAGCGTATTTCCTGTGGCTCGAACTGACTCTGACCTTCGTCATCCCCATTACCATGTTGAGCTTCAAGAAGGTCAGATTATCGCCGCAATTACTGTACCTGGCCTCCATTTCGACGGTGCTCGGATTCATCACCAACCGCCTCAATATTGCCGTCATCGGTTTTGAGACCTATGTAGGGAAGCACTACGTGCCGAAGTGGACCGAATTCAGCATCACGCTGATGATCATCGCGATCGGCTTTGCACTGTTCGGGTTGGCCGTGCAGTATCTGCCGATTTTCGAATCTGAAACGAAACACGAGCTCGAAGAACCGGAAGGCGTTGCCGTCACGGCCGGAGTCTTGAGCCATGCAGGAGACTGAACAAAAACCGGCGATTCGCATCTGGAACCGCGCGCGCTACGGGCTGGGCACCAAGCTCATCATCATGCTGCTTGGTGCAATGGCCGTCATCTTCGGACTCCTAGGGTATTTGACGGTTCGCTTGCAACGCCAGGACCTGGAAGCAGCCACCCTGCTTAGTGCGGAGCGCATCAGCGATATCATCCGCCGCAATACATCCGATTACATGCTGCGCAACGACAGCGAAGGCCTGCACCGGACGATGTCCGCAATGGCGACGGAACCGGGTGTCGCGCGAGTGCGGGTCTTCGACCGTGAAGGCCACATCAGCTACTCCACCGACCGTTCGGAAATCGACCGCACGCTGGATAAGGATGCCGAAGCCTGTTATGGCTGCCACGCCCATGGACAGACGCTTACTCGCCTGAATCGTCCCGATCGCTTCCGGGTTTACCGGGGCCAGGGAGAGCGTGTGCTGGCAATTATCACGCCCATCGAAAACCAGCCCGAATGCGCGAACGCTGCCTGTCACGAACATCCGGCGAGCCAAAGGATTCTGGGCGTGCTCGATACTCATCTCTCTCTCGCCCGCACCGATCAGCAATTGGCCGAAGTCTCGTACAAGATGATTGCATGCGACGTTGCCGCCATGGCGGCCATCGCGTTTCTGAGCTGGCTGTTTATTCTTCGCGTGGTGGAGCGGCCGCTGCAACAACTCCACGCAGGAACACAGAAGCTCACTGCCGGCTCGCTTGGCTACCAGATCGACCTGCAATCCAAGGACGAGATCGGCGATTTGGCGGAATCCTTCAACACCATGAGCTTGCAGCTGCGGGGTGCTACCGAGCAACTGGTCTCCTGGGCCCGCCACCTGGAGGAACGAGTCGATGAAAAGACCAGCGAGCTGCGCCGTGCGCACAACGAGGTGCTGCACAGCGAGACGATGGCCTCGGTCGGAAAAATGGCCGCGGTAGTGGCCCACGAAATCAATAATCCGCTTTCTGGGATTCTGACTTATTCGAAGCTACTGAAAAAATGGGTTGACAGCGGCCAAGTCAGCAACGACAAGAAGCAGGACGCTCAGCAATGTCTGGACCTGATTACCTCCGAAAGCCGCCGTTGCGGCGAACTGGTCAAGAATCTTCTGAGCTTCTCCCGCCAGTCGCCCATGAATGTGCAATCGATGGACGTGAATCGGGTGGTAGAGCAGTGCCTGATGCTGGTACATCACAATCTGGAGAACACCGGCGTCGAGGCCCATTCCACGCTCGCTCCGGAATTGCCCCGCCTGCAATGCGATCCCACGCAGATTGAACAGGTGCTGCTGGCGCTCATTGTCAACGCCGCTGACGCCATGCCCAAGGGTGGCAATCTGTGGGTTGAATCCCGTTTGGTGGAAGACGACGGCATGGTTGCCCTATCGGTTCGCGACGACGGATCCGGCATTCCCCCCGACATCTTGCCGAAGATCTTCGAGCCGTTCGTCACGACCAAGGACCTGAATCATGGGACCGGTCTCGGCCTGGCTGTCAGCCGGGGCATTATCGAACGCCATGGCGGCAAGATTTCGGTCGACTCCGAAGTTGGAAAAGGAACAACCGTAACCATCACATTGCCCGTCCCCGGACGCTCCGGCCCAGCGCCGGAGCCTTCCCTGGCCGGTGCGGAAACCAAAACGAGGTGAGTGTCTTGACTCAACAATCAAAACTGCTGATCGTGGACGACGAGCTGAGCGTGCGCGATTCGCTGGCAAAATGGTTCCACGAAGAAGGATATGAAATCGGAACCGCCGAAGACGCCAATGGCGCCTTGACGCGGCTGGCCGAGCACTCCTGGGACGCCGCTCTGGTCGATATCAAGATGCGCGGCACCGATGGGATCGAGCTTCAGCGGCGCATGCACGAGGTGGATCCCGATCTCATCGTCATCATGATGACCGGGTATGCTTCGGTGGAAACCGCCGTGACTGCGCTCAAGAACGGCGCTTACGACTACGTTACCAAGCCGCTCGACCCCGACGAGATCGCCCATCTCGTGAAGAAGGCGCTCGCGCACAAACGCACCGAGGAAGAAAATGTGCGCCTGCGCGAGACGGTCGCCGAAGTGGCTCGCCCCGAAGAAATCATCGGCGAGAGCGAGGCGATGCAAAAGGTCTACCACGCCATCGAAACCGTGGCTCCCACCGATGCCACCGTGCTCGTAACGGGCGAAAGCGGCACCGGCAAGGAACTCGTGACTCGCGCCATCCACCACGCCAGCACGCGACGCTTTCATCCGCTGGTGGTGATCCATTGCGGCGCGCTCACGGAGACTTTGCTGGAGAGTGAACTCTTCGGCCACGAAAAAGGAGCGTTTACCGGCGCCCAGTATCGCAAGAAGGGCAAGTTCGAAATCGCCGAGGGCGGAACGGTTTTCCTGGACGAAATCGGCGATATCAGCCTGAAGACGCAGACCGATCTTCTGCGCGTTCTGCAGGAGCACGAAATTGTCCGCGTCGGAAGCACGCAGCAGATCAAGGTGGACTTTCGCTGCGTGGCGGCCACCAACAAGAATCTCGAGCAACTCATTGAGGAGGGTAAGTTCCGGCCCGACCTGTTTTACCGGCTCAACGTCTTTCGCATCGAGCTGCCATCCCTGCGCGAGCGCCGTGACGACATCCCCTTGCTGGTGAACTATTTCGTGCGTAAGTTCTCGCTGCAGATGAACAAAAAGATCAACCGCGTCAGCGCGGCCGCCATGGATCTGCTTCAGCAGCAACCGTGGCCCGGCAATATCCGAGAACTGGAAAACTCGGTCGAGCGCGCCATGGTGGTCGCGCAGGAGCCCGAGATCAAGGAGCAGGATTTCGCTTTTAAGACGGCAGCTAACAACGGTGCGCCGAATGGAAACGCCAACAAGTCGCTCGAAGAAATGGAAAAGGCGCACATTCTGCGGGTGCTCGAACAGTGCAGCTGGAACCAGACCCGCGCCGCGGAAATGCTGGAGATCGATCGGGTCACATTGCATCACAAGCTGAAGAAGTACGGTTGGAGCCGTCCTGTCGAAACGCGATGAAAATGCTCGATCTGCTGCCGATCGGGGATCTCGACGCGCGGCTCCTTCTGCCTCTGGCTTCCGCGCTCGCCGATTCCTACCGCGTGCCCTGCCGCATTCTGGAGGAGAACCTCGACCCGCGATTCGCTTTTCACCCGGAGCGGGGACAGCACCATTCCTCGGAGCTTCTGCAGGCGATGCAACCCTACGCCCGCGGCGCATGGCGAGTGCTCGGCGTGACTGCCGTTGACCTCTATATCCCCATTCTGACATTCGTTTTCGGCGAGGCGCAGGTCGGCGGCCCCTGTGCGATCGTGTCGCTTCACCGGCTGGCGCAGCCGTTTTATGGCTTGCCCCATGACTCCGACCTGCTGCTGACGCGCCTGGTCAAGGAATCGGTCCACGAAGTCGGACATACCTTCGATCTAACCCATTGCCAGGATTATTCCTGCGCCATGGCGCCTTCCCACGCCGTGGAATGGATCGACTTAAAGGAAGCGACGCTTTGCTCGGACTGCCAGGCTCGAGCCTTCGAAGCTGTCGGGTGAGTCGCCAGAAAAGCAGTGACTGAGTTTCCGGGGAGGAACTAAACGCCTTCCAACTGGGGATCTCGCGGTGTTGCGTAATCTAACAGTTCCGACGCGTTCGATCGGCAACGCTCCAAGTACAGCCAAAAGCCCACGATTAACAAGTCGTTTCGACTCGACAAACGTTAATCCTTCGATCATCCCCGACTTGGGGTGATCTCGATCACAGTCGTCTTGGCTAATTGCCCTGTATCTCGTCGCACCCGACCGCTCTCCGTCATTTAGTGGTTACTCGATTCGATAAATAAAGAACGATTGCGCACTAACTCTCTGCAATTACAAGAAAGAGACGATTGGAACTTCCGGCACGGTTCGGCCAGAAGCGTGCAATGTATGGGAAATCTCCCTGCACCCAGCACGCTCTTGCGGAGAAGACTGGACCAGCCATGCTGCAGAAATGCGCGAACCCCGACTGTACCGCCCCCTTCCGATCGCTCCATGAGGGCAAACTCTTTCTGGCAGAAACTCTAACCCCCGAAACCGAGGCCAATTTTGACGTCAACCGGCGCAAGATGCGCAAGCGCGAACATTTCTGGCTTTGCGCCGTCTGCTCGACGCTTTTCACCCTGCACTTCGATGCATCGCGAGGAATGCTGACCGTTCCGATCGCGAAGAGTGTGAGCCGGCGTCCGCCTGTACCGCAGCCCGCATACGCGAGCACAGCATAAAGAGATTCGATGGATTGCTCGATCACAAAGCGCTTGCCGTGCTCGGTCTGCGGCCAGGACTCGTTGAGCCGCGATGGATGGTTCTTGATCGTTGAGAACCGTTGGCTCGACCGGCTTAAGATCTTCACCTGGCATCGTTCGCTGGCTTGCCAGCGCGGTTTCAAGAGCACATGCAGCCGCGAACACCTTAGAGTGCTCGTCGCCTATTGGCTCGACCATGGCAGCCTCCGGCTTCTTCCCCAGGCATACGAGGCCACGCCCATTACCAGCGATGCTACCGGCCGCGAGATCGAACCTGGTCCCGCAGCTAGCGGGCAGCTTGTCGGCGAGTTGTCCGTTTACCGGGAAGCTTTCTCCCGCGCATGGACAGGCTCGCCGGCAGCCCTACAGGCGATCGTCGACGCGCTCATTCCCGGCCGCAACATGGATCCAGTTCCGCCGGCAAACGGGGCGCAACTTCTTCAATCTCCTCGAGAGCCGCCTTACGGGCTTTCCCTTCACTAAGGCGCTGGCAGTGTCGAATCAATCGGCTTTACGACGAAGTTCGATCCTGCCAGCGCTCCTTCCACATTTGCCAGTCCTTGTCCATTTTTTCGGTCATCGCTTCCGCCGCTTTGATTAACCAGTTACCCTTGCGTTTGCCGAGGTCTTTCAGGATGGCGCGCCGTTTTTCTTCCGTTCCTGCATGGACGTTCGCCGTTTCCTGCCCCATGGCTTGCACAAGGCGCAGCTCTCCCCGTGCGGTTCCAAGCGCTTCCAACTCGATGCGAGAACAATGGGGCGAGAGCCGGCGCACAATCCAGTGCCCCCGCAACTGGACATAAGGATCGGGACAGCGTACAGACCGCCGCAAAATGGCACCGTATAGAATTTCGCGGGGCGTGCGTGGATCGGCCCAGTGGGCCGCCGATGGCGCAAGAGCCTTGGCTTCGCGCGCAATCAGCCCGCCTTTCCATTCTGCCAGAGCCACAATCCGCACACGGCCCAGGCTGCCCATGCCCGCAATCCGATGCACCAGCCGGTAGGCGATCCCCGGCTCCGGTAGCAAATGCTCCAAAGCCTCGCGCGCGCTCTCCGGAACCTCTCCGCGTACCGCAGGGAGTTGTTCCATCTTCTGCCAGAACTGGACGGGATCCCTCAGTTTGCTTTCGGCGATCGCCCGCAGCCAAGCATGGTCTTCCCCAAGAACAAATGGCTTTCCGCCCTGCTCCAGTCCATGCTGGTAGCCGTCCAGGATCGCCTCTGCCGAGTTATTCGGCGTCATTGCCAGCCGATCTTCCCGCGCTGCCAAGAGTGCGCTTGTGGCCAGCCGGATCAAATCCAGCGTGTAGGGAAATACACACGCTTCATCAAAATCGTTGATTCCCCAGATGAGCCGGCCATCGGTGTCACGCCAGGTGCCGAAGTTCTCCACGTGGAGATCGCCCACCGACAGGATTCGCGGAACATGCTGAAGGCCCGGGCATAGCTCTTCCCAAACCTGCATCCACCGATAGAATGTCGCGCGCAAAAACGAAAAAGTGGACTCGGCCATCCGCTCATGCTTGAGCTGGAGGTCCTTTTCCACAATTTGCAGGTGCTGCCCCAGCCATTCTTCGTATTTCCGTGTAGCTTTCAGGATATTCATGGTCGGGTAGCAACGATAGAAAGGCGGGGGACGACTGTCAAGGCGGGGGAGTGGTCAGTGGTCGGTGGTCAGGCTCAGTTTCGAAACATGAGATTTCCGGATGCGATAGATTTGGTTGCTCGGGCTCTATTGTTTGTCTAGGTATGACCAGGCTTTTCTGAGAACTGGAGCGGGCAATAAGACACCCGCCCCCCATACGGGGATGCGGGTGCGACAAGCAAAGAGGGAGATGTCTAGTTGTAATAAGCCGCGTTCTTTTCCACGAATTCTTTTTTGTCTTCGGGCAGGTCTTCGACGGCGAAGATCGCTTCCGACGGGCAGACCGGTACGCAAGCGCCACAGTCGATGCAACCGGCCGGATCGACGAAGAGCTGCGTCACTTCCTCGACTTTCGGCTCGTCGGTCTTGGGATGAATGCAGTCGGTCGGACAAACGTCCACGCAGAGATGATCTTTGGTGCAGTTATCGGTGATTGCGTACGCCATATTCTTCTGGATCCTTTCCTTGACTTCCTCTCAACTTAAGACCTGCTGGGAACATGCGCCGTGACCATGATCACAGGGCTGTGTGGCCGATGGGTCACATCGAATTGTGACCGGGTCACAGCCGGCCGGTTCGCTCCCGTATAGAACAAAAACAATCAATAGAACCAACGGGAAGTACAAGCTTGCCCGGCCCAACCCCACGACCCCATATGCCGCCACCTGGCGGCGGGCCGGGCATGCGCTTCTCGCCTCGAACGGATCCCATCCCCTATTGCACGCTTCGATTCATCCTCAACACACTCAGCACATGCAAGCCAACAGAGCTAAAGCCTTGGTGTTATGATTCGCGGTTATGCACTTTACTCCGAAACTCGCACGCCTGTTGCTTATCCCCGCCATCCTGTTCGGCGCTTGCGCAAGCCTGTACGCCGCGCCGGCAACGTCTCCGGTTCCCAAGGCCAAGTACACGGTTCATCTCGTGCAGGAATGGATACCGATGCCGGACGGCGTTCGCCTGTCGGCCACGCTCTATATGCCCGAGAACGCCAAATCGGGCGAAAAGTTCCCCGCGCTGCTCGAATACCTCCCCTATCGTAAGGACGATGCCACCGCTGCGCGCGACTATCCCATTCACACTTATTTCGCCGCTCGCGGATACGTCAGCGCACGCGTAGATATCCGCGGCTTCGGCGCGAGTGAAGGTGTGCCCACCGACCGCGAATATTCGCAGCAGGAGCAACTGGACTGCGAGCAGGTCATCGCCTGGCTGGCCAGCCAGCCTTGGTCGAATGGCAAAGTTGGCATGTTCGGAATTTCCTGGGGAGGCTTCAACTCCATCCAGATGGCGATGCGCCATCCGCCTGCCCTTAAGGCCATTCTCGCCGTCGACGCGACCGAAGCCCTTTTCCACGACGACATTCACTACATCGACGGCCTGATGCATTTCGATGAATTTGAACTCAACATGGATCTCGCGCCGGCCATGACCGGCGCGCCCGACTACACGCTCGACGAGAAAGTGCTTGGCCCGAGGTTTGAGTCGGCGCCGTGGTCGCTGCTTTATCTCAAGCATCAGCGGGACGGCGATTTCTGGCATGCGCCGGTGCGCCCTCTCAGCGATATCAAGATTCCCAGCTTTCTGATTGGCGGCCTGGCGGATGGCTACCGCGACTCGATTCCGCGCATGTTTGAGCAAGTCAAGGCGCCAGTCAAGGCGATTATTGGTCCGTGGAATCACGGTTTCCCTAACGACGCCGATTTTGGCCCGCAGATCGAATGGCGCGACCAGGCGGTGCGCTGGTGGGACTATTGGCTGAAGAACCGCAATACGGGGATCATGGATGGCGGCGCGCTCGCCATTTATATGCAGGGCTGGCACGCGCCCGATCCGCACATTAAAGAAATACCGGGAAAGTGGCGCACGGAGCCCACCTGGCCGGTGCAGGGCGTGAAAAACACGCCGCTCTATCTTTACGATGCGCGTATGCTTTCCACTACTCCAGCCAAGCCGGGCGAGCAACAGCTTCGCTATGTTCCTTCCATTGGAGTGGAGGCTGGTTTCTGGTGGGGTGACTTGAGTTCGGATCAGCGGCCAGCGGATGCCTTCAGCCTGACTTACGACTCGGCGCCGCTCACTGAAGAGCTCAGCGTTCTGGGGATGCCCCATGCCATGCTGCGCGCTAGTTCTACCGCGCCATTGGCCGATTGGTTTGCGCGGCTCAGCGATGTAGCTCCCGACGGCACGGTCACTCTCGTGACGGGCGGCGGCATGAACGGGGCACAGCGCGACTCCGCCTCCGATCCTAAGGATCTGGAACCGAATCAAACCTATTCGCTCGATATCGCGATGCACCTCACTACTTGGACTTTCCCCAAAGGCCATCGCATTCGCCTCGCCGTTTCGAATGCGCTCTGGCCGATGGCGTGGCCCACGCCTTATGCGATGACGACTACGCTTCAACTCGGCACCGAAACCGGCTCGCGCCTGGTGCTGCCGCTGGTGGCGCCTTCGCTCTACGCCGCTCCCGAATTCTCGGCGCCCCAGCCCGTTGAGGAACGCAAGGATATGCAGGCCGCGGGCTTCCCCTGGCCCGGCGAATGGAAAACCGAGCGCGACGAGTTATCCGGAAAAACAAAAGTCAGCTGGAATGGCAAGTCGGAAGAGACATATCCGTGGGGTAAAGAGACGGATCTCGAAGCTCTGACGTATGACGCGGATGACAATCACCCCGAAGCGAGTTCCGTGCACGGAGAAGCCGAGATCGCAATGGCTCTGAAAGACCGCACTCTGTCGTGGCGCGGCCATCTCACGCTGACCAGCGACGCCAAGAACTTCTATTACAAGTATGTCCGCGAGTTATACCAGGATGGCAAACTGCTGAAGAATAAAACGTGGGAAGAGACGGTGCCGCGGGATCATCAGTAACCGCCAAAGTAAGACGGCAAAGTGGCTGGTAGTTCAGCAATTGGTGCTTTTATCGAGCCTGGCGTTATACTCAACAGTGCAATGTTCGACTTACTCGATGACGGTCCGAAAAATCTGGGAGTATCTCCCCAGGCCCTGCGACTGTGGGCCAGCGTCTTTGTGGTGCTGGCATTCATCGGTATGAGCTTGGTCGTTGGGGGACACAAATGGGCTGATCCCCTCGAATGGGCATCCCCTTTACTTTGGCTGTTTCTTGCGTTGCGTTATTGGCGGCTCGCTAAAAGGTGTGAAGAACCGACCCCCCTTAGCTTGCAGCTGGACAAACGCTAGCCTGCGCAAGAGCAAGTCTCAATCCGCAGCCACCGCGTCGTGCTCCAGCCCGCTCTTCAAATCCGCCGCCAGTAACTGATGGAACAGATGCTCGCCGGCTTCGCGCCGCACCGAAAGCCGTCCCGCACCGTAGGCTCGCGACTTCAGTCCGCGTTGCACGGCCTCGCAGATATCCAGATCTTCATCCTGCACGCCGCTTCCTGCCGCAACGCTCCGCTCGTTGAACTCGCGGTTTCCCTCGCTTACATCGCCGAAGCAGAACTCGAAAACGACGCGGCAATGGTCCACGTCAATCGGGATGACCAGGTTCGTATCCAGGTACCCTTCGTAATAGTTGAGCATGAAATTTGGATATTGCCAGAAATACCAAGCCCGGCCGCCCTTGCGGGTGCTGGCTTTTGCCGCATCTTCGTCCGAAAACACCAGCGGACTCGACTGCAGAGAATACCGATCTTCGTTTTCGATCGTGTATTGCTTGTAATCCAGAACCGAGTTCAGCCCTTTATGCAGATGCGGCACGTGATAGCCGCCATCCAGATAGTTATCGACGAACACTTTCCAGTTGCAATGGATGTCATAGACCTTGGTCGAGAAGTAATGCAGCTTGCCGATGCCAAGGGGCGCTGTCCGCCTGACCAGTCCGCCTAGAAATTCGCTCAGCGGCGCCGCCTGCGGATCGAGGTTGACGAAAACAAATTTCTCCCACGTATCCACCTTGACTGGAACCAGCCCGTTGTCCTTGCGCTCAAAGTTCTTCACTCCCTCGAACTCGGGCATGCCCTTGAGCGCTCCATCCAGGCCGTAATTCCAGCCATGATAGGGACAATGCAGAATTGACGCCTGTCCACACGCCTCGGTCACCACTGCCGCGGCATGATGACGGCATACGTTGTAGAAAGCCCGCAGCACGCCATCATTCCCGCGCACCGCGACGATGGGTTCTCCAGCCACGGTTCCTGTCACAAACTGTCCCGGCTTCTCCACCTGATCAGTTCGGCCCAACACCTGCCAGGTTCGCGAAAACACGGTTTGCCGCTCGAACTCGGCGATCCGTTCGTCTACGTACCACGGCGCGGAGATTGTCGAGGCCTCCGCGAGCGGCGCCTTCGCGTTGTAGCTCGCAACAATCTCCTTCACGGTCATGCCGTTTCTCATGCTGCCTTCTCCGGACTCTGCACTTTTTCCGATCCTACAGCGCGCCGCAGCAGCTCCACAAACTGCTCGATGCGAGCGTCTTTCTTCTCCGGTACCGGTCCGGATTTGCGGAACAGGCCAGGATCGAGTTCTTCGGTCAGCAGCGCATCCTGAAAGCGGTCCATGGTCCACTCCAGAATGGAGCCGGTCATATCCAGGTCCAGGTCGGTTCGTAAATCGCCCCGGCTCACGCCAAAGTGCAGGAACTCCCGCCAGCCATAAGGATCCTCTTGTGTCAGGAAGCGGTTGATTTCGCGGCGCAGGGCCAGGTCGGTGCCGTAATTCCCCACCAGGTAAATGCGGTAGGAAGCCCAATTGTCGCGGACCATATTTTCAGTGCGCGCCAGCCAGTAGCGCAGGACTTCGAAGAACCCGCCAGCCTGCGCCTCCTCCGGAGCCTGCATGTAGCGCGGAAAGGATTGCACCGCTTTCTTGTAGGCTTCAAAGAACAATCCGTCTTTGCTCTTGAAATGCTGAAATACGGATCCCTTGGCGATGCCAAGCTGCGCGGCGATGTCTTCGACGCGCGCCGCATTGTAGCCGCGCTCGGCAAAATACCGGATCGCGACCTCCACAATCCGCCCGCGCTTGACCTCCGACCTTGGCCGCGGCTTCTCGTCCCTTCTCAACACTGGCGTCTTCGCCAAATTGCTTGCAATACCCATAGGGCCCCCTCGCACACTTGACCCTGGGTCAATGCAATACTCGTTCTTTGACGTTGGGAACTCGAGCACAGGCAGGTGCAACGGCATTTCCCAGGGCTCGTCAATTTCTGCGCAACAATTTAGTGCAGTTTTGACCTCGGGTCAATGAAATTTGCAACAGTCGGAGCGGAAGCCAAGCCGGAGAGTCGATTCTGCCCTCGCCTGAAAGGACGATTCGGACCGTTCGCTGAATGAAGTCGCGAACTCCGAATCACACGCCGCAGACTCCGAATCCCTAGGAACTGCCGATTGCGATCCCTGCAATGAACACCAGCACCCCTCCCACCACGACCTGAAACGCCGCCGAGAGCAGCGGAGTATCCATGTACTTGTTGCGGATCCAGGCAATCACTCCCAACTCGACGGCCACGACAATAACCGCAGCGATGAAAGCGACGTGGAAGCTGGGAAGCAGAAATGGCAGCGTATGTCCAATTCCCCCGGCCGCCGTCATCAGTCCGGTGACAGCGCCGCGCAGCACGGGACGCCCGCGGCCGGTGAGCGATCCATCGTCGGAGAGCGCTTCTGCAAACGCCATCGAGATGCCCGCCCCGATGGACGCGGCCAGTCCAACCAGAAAGGCATCTTTGCTGCTGCGAGTGGCGAACGCGGCTGCGAACACGGGCGCAAGCGTCGAGACCGAGCCATCCATCAGTCCTGCTAGACCGGGCTGAATAATTTGCAACACAAACAGCCGCCGCTGAGCCTCTTCCTCAACTTTTGCGACGTCCTGGGTGATGATGTTCTCCTGTAGCGCTTCCGCCGTCATCTGGTGTTTGCGTTCGGCTTCTTCCAGGTCGCCCAGCAGCTTGCGGATGCCGGCGTCGGTCACCTGCGTCATCGCCTTTTGATAGAAGCGGCGCGTCTCCAGCTCCATCACCTCCGCCTGCTTGCGCGCGTCGGCGATCTTGAGCGGACGCATCAGCCAGGGCGGACGGCGCTGCACGAAGCCCTTCACGTCCTGGCGGCGAATGAGCGGAATGTGCTCGCCGAAACGCGCGCGATAGGTTGCGATCAGCGCGGCACGATGGCCGGACTCCTCTTCGCGCATATCCTCAAACAGTTTGGCGGTCGCGGGATAAGTTTCGCGCAGGCCATCGGCGAAATCCGCATAAACCCGCCCATCCTCTTCTTCCAACGCGATTGCGAGAGCAAGAATCTCGCGCTCCGACAACTCTTTGAACTTTCGTGCCATTTCGATGATCCCATCCGAAGAAAATTACTTTGGAGTTGCTTTCGGACTCGGTTAGCCCAAGTCGAGAAACAAGAAAACCGATCATATCCGAACGCGGGACTCTAGCGCTTTGAAAGCGGAAAATCCGTTGCGGAGGCCGATGCGGCCGGCAATTCTTGCCGGGATCGGGCTCGGCAAGATTTTCCCATTTCCCATCGCGTGCAGCCATCGCCCGCGGATATTTGCCCGTAAATCCTGAAAAACACGCGCTTCCGCGCCGCTCGTCCGGATGGAAGCGGGCGTGCACTGTTCCTATTGATTCTTGGCATGCGGCATTCCGCACCCCCCAGCGGGAACGCATCCATCTTAAGTCGAGGGAGAACTATGTCTGTCTCGGGAATTCTCAGCAGCACTCAGTATCAGCCCCAATATCAGCTCACGAGTTCGCAATTTCAGCAGCTCGGCAGCGACCTTGCCTCTGGCAATCTATCTTCGGCGCAATCCGATTTTGCCACGTTGCAGGCTGCCTTCACGGCGGCCGGTTCGACCGCTTCCACGTCGTCGACTTCGAGTACCACAAGTTCAAACCCGCTGGCGCAGGCGTTCCAGCAACTGTCGAGCGACCTTCAATCGGGCAACATTACGGGCGCACAGAAGGATTACTCCACCATCCAGCAGGATATGCAGAGTCAATTCTCCGACCACTCGCACCTGGGTCACCACCACAAAATCGGGCAGGATCCGAATCTTTCGGGAACCAACCCGCCTAGCCAGGACCCACTATCCTCGCTGACGCAGTCCGCCAGTTCACTCGTCAGCTCAGCCGCGCAGCAGGCATATTCGGCTCTGTCACAACAGCTGCAACAATACACACTGGCCGATGGAACCAGCACGGCCAGCCTCGCCGCGATGCTGAATCCCATTTCGTTGATGGCGTAGAAAATGCCGGCCCGACAACAGACGGGCTGGGAACGTCATCTGGGGCAGAGCTCTCGGCATTCGTCCAAAGCGCCTCCCTTAGTCCATGGGGGCGCTCTGGGCTTCTCAGGCGAGGGGAAAATTCAGCGCAATAAATAAGGCGCTGGATTTCTCCCGCGCCTTATCCAACTCACTTTGTCAATTCAATCCCTGCCGGTCCTGCCTATCGTGCGGCTCTTGCAGCCTCGATGGACTCATGCAGTTCGCGCTCGGCATCGCGCAAAAACTGCTCGGCCTTCGCGCCATGTCCTGCCATGTCGTAGTGGTTCGCCGCGCGGGCATGATCCATTTCCTTCATAGCTTCCTGAACATGGTTATGGGCACGCTCCAGATCGGCAACATCACGTACCTTCTCAGCCAGCACGACACCAGCCGCGAACGACAAACACACTGATAGAACCGCAACCACGATGCTTCTTTTCATAGTTGTCCTCTCAAAATTGTGAATGATTTTCCCGAGACGCTAGTTCGATATTTTCTTCGACGCCCCGAGCACGTGTCAAAGACAAAAGAGCTTCTTCGGCAGTCAGCCCATTGTCGTTTTCGATTCCCGTCTGGAGCGTGATCGACCGATAAGCCCGATGCTCGCCGGACTCAAGCGTCCATGTCGTAGCTCTGAGCCCGGTGTACGATAATTCGAAAACTGCGAACCGAAATCTGGACCAGAAACTCAAACAGCCCGTGCCCGAACTACCTGACATCGTCGTATATATCGAAGTGCTGGAGAAGCGCATCCTTGGGCAGACGCTCGAAAAGGCGCGGATCGCAAGCCCATTTTTGCTGCGTACTGCGGTACCGCCGCTTTCGAGCGCGGAAGGCCAGCGTGTGCGCGAGTTGCGGCGCATCGGGAAGCGCATTGCCATCGGATTCGAGAATGAGGTTTGGCTTGTGCTCCACCTGATGATTGCCGGCCGCCTGCACTGGAAGAAACGCGGTGTCAAAGTTTCTCCGCCCCGTGGTTTGGCCGCTTTCGACTTTCCCAGCGGAACTCTGCTGTCGACAGAGGCCGGTTCAAAAAGCGGGCCTCACTGCATGTTGTATCGGGAGAAGCTGCGCTCGCGGGGCTTGACCCTGGCGGATTGGAAGTACTCACTGCCGATGCGGGGCGAGTTTTACAAAAATCTCATCGCCCGGAATCACACGCTCAAGCGGGCGTTCACCGATCCGCGGATTTTCAGCGGCATCGGCAACGCCGTACTCGGACGAGATTCTGTACCGGGCGCGGCTTTCGCCGCTGGCCCTTACGCACAAACTCAGGCCCGATCCGAGGTCCAGCGCCTTTTTCACGCCACGCGCGCACGTTCTGAGCGAACTGGACCACCCGGCTTCGGCAGGAAGCCGCCGGGCCTTCCCCGAAAGGGTGACCGCCTTCCGCGAAGGCATGGCCGTACACGGACGCTAAAGGAAGCCTTGTCCCCGATGCGGCGGCAAGATTCAGCGCATCCGCTATGCTCCAACGAAACCAACTATTGCCCCACGTGCCAGACCGGAGGCGTCTGCTCGCGGACCGCTCGCTATCGCGATTGCTGCGCGACGACTGGCCGCGCACCCCGGAAGAACTGGAGATGATGACCAGGGACAAAACTACAGAAGGGTTGTAGCCTTAGCGCGGCCGGGCGTCGAGGCCGGCGATTCCACTCCCCGCCAAATCCATCCGGGCTCGCGTATGTGCTCCTCTTCAAGCCGGCGAAGCCGGGCCGCCATGATATTGCGGCGCCCCAGATATCCCACAATCGCTTTTGGGTTGGCGCGGTCTACCACCGGTAGCCGGCCGATGTCGTAGCGCAGCAATTTATCGGCGGCCTCCGATAACGTCTCGTCCGGATAGGTCACAATGACGTTCGGTGATCCGCTCTCGAGAACGCTGGCCGCCCCGTCATGGTCGCGGTCCAAGGCACGCAGCACGTCGCCGCGCGTGATGACGGCTTGCAACTCGCCTAGGTCATCGACCACTAGCAATGCCTCATGACCACAAACTTCGGGGTCGCGGCGAGCGATGCGTTCAGCGAGTTCCCCGACCAGCGTGTCAGCGGCGATGGTGGGCGGGTTGCGATCCATCGTCTGAGCGACGTGAACTTGCTGCAGGATGTCGGTCTCATAGTCCTGATGAATACGAAGCCCGCGGCGGCGCAGCTTCTCGGTCATGATGGAGGCGTGGGGCATCAGGACCACGGCAACGCCATCGGCGATCACGCTCACCAGCATGAGTGGAAGTACGCTGTTGTAGTCGCGGGTAATTTCGAAGGCAAAAATAATGAAGGTGAAGGTCGCGCGGGAGGCGGCTCCAAACACCGCTCCCATGGCGACAAGCGCGAAAGCGCCAGGCGAGAGCTGGGCCCCAGGAGCAATGTGGTTGCACACCATCGCAAAGGCCCCGCCGAGCGCTGCACTCGACATGAACATGGGTGCGAGCAATCCTCCTGAGGTTCCCGACCCGAGCGAGACGACGAGCGCTACGGCCTTCGCCGCCATCACCACCAGCAACAGCTCTAGGCCCAGGCGAGCGTTCAGAATGTCGGTAATCGTGTCATAGCCGACGCCGAGAACGCGCGGCACAAAATAGCCGATGATCCCGAGCCCGAGGGCACCAATCGCTGGCCACCATAGATCGTCGATCGGGAGCTTTTCAAACTGATCCTCCGTCCAGTAGAGAAGTTTGCTAAAGCCCACCGCGGCAAGGCCGCAGATTGCTCCCAGCAGGAGATAGAACGGGAGAGCACGCGGAATCCGGAAGTCCATCGCCGCCACTTCGAACATCGGCCCGCTGCCCAGCAACTGAAGGTGGGCCGCCGTCGCCAGAGTACTGGCAATGACAAGCGGAATAAACGACCGCGATTTGAATTCGAACAACAACAACTCAATCGCGAGAATCACGCCCGCGATGGGGGTGTTGAAAGTAGCGGACATGCCAGCCGCCGCGCCGCATGCAAGCAGTACTTTCCGCTCGGAAGCCGTTGTATGTACAAGTTGACCGACCAATGAACCGAGCGCACCTCCCGTTTGGATAATCGGGCCTTCCGCGCCAAACGGGCCTCCGGTTCCAATGGCGATGGCGGCTGAAATCGGCTTCAGGATAGCCACGCGCGGCTGAATGCGGCTGCGGTTGGTGAGCACGGCTTCCATGGCCTCTGGAATGCCGTGCCCCTTAATCTTCAGCTTCCGAACTTCGCCATGAAGCCGACTACAACTCCGCCTAGCACGGGTATAACGATGACCCACAGGCCAAGATGATTGAGCCGGGCAGAGACAAAATCGGTGGAGAGACGATGGAAGAAGAAGAGATTCGTGAACAGTCCAATCAGGTGATAGAGGAGAAATGCGACGCCGCCAGCGAGCAGGCCAACTCCTGCGGCAAGCACGGAAATCAAGCCCATGCGGAACTGCGCGGGGGTTGCCAAAGCGTCCAAGTTCAAAGTCGCAGCGGCAGAACTGTTTTCGAAATTCGCGCTCGACCCCAATTGACCGTTGGATGGCTGCATCTTTCCCCCTTCTTTTCACTCTGCCTGAGAATTCGCCCCAGATCACGTTTTGCTGCGTGTTTTTGCGCGTGTGTTGCGATCATTGATCAACCGCAGTGCGCCCATCAGCTTTGGCCCCGCGGTTCGCAGCTCTGCGCGATGATCGAGCGAAAGCTGGCAAAGCAGGCGCTCCCCTTTGACAGTCAGGCTGAGCAGCACCTCGCGTCCATCTTCCGAATCGTGTTTACGCCGGACATAGCCGGCCTTGGCAAGTCGATTCGCCAGTTCCACGGCACTATGCGGTTGAATCTGAAGGCGCTCGGCCAGCACACCGATCCGTGGCTGCTCGCCCTCTGGCAAGCCTTTGATCGCCAGGAGCAGCTGATGCTGGCGAGGCTCAATCCCCGCTTTGCGCGCTACATCTTCGCTGAACCGCAGGAACCGCCGAATCTGGTAGCGCAACTCTGCAAGCAACCGGTAGTCGGACTGGGTAAGTGTTTCCATGGAGCGATTTAATTCCGTCGTCGTTTTCCATTATATCGTGACACGATATATATTAAAAAAGCAGTTACGTCATCCCTTGCCGGAGATAATCTGGATTCTGTCAGGCTGGCCCGCGCACGCAGGAGTTAATCAAGCCGTTGGGCGCCTTTCCGAGTCGCTACTGACACGTTGGAGGCGGCTCCTTCAGCGTGCTCTGCATCGAGTACCAACCATTCACGGCTTGAGACGGACTCTCGCGGGCAAACCAGGAGAGGAACGCGGGTTCTTGAATGTCATACGTGATCTTGTTTTGCACAACGGGAAAAGTAGTGCCGAACAGCGGCGCCCCGGCCATAATCCAATCTACGCATCCTTCCCCGCTCCAGATAGGTGTCCAACCGGGCACCTTGTTCCCAAGGATGAGCGGGTCGTCCATCCAGGAGGCAAGCATGGAACTCAGGAAGGAAACACCTCCGGGCGATGGGATGAATGCGTTCGGTTCCGTGTAAGAAGCTGCGACAAACATCTGGCCGTTGCCCGCGTTTATCCCAAATCCAGTCAGCGGGCGGACATTCCCGCCCAGCGTTGGCGTTGTCCCCACGTCATATGCCACAAAGATCGCAACAGTGTTCGGGTGAATGTCGAGCGCATTCAGAATGCCGTACGCCGCATTGAGCCAGTACGATATGCTAACGACCCCGAGCGAATGGCCAGCACAAAGTCCGGCTTCGGCGTAACCATCGCTTGCCGCCACGTCCAAGGTCTGAACTGGGGTTACGGTGATTGGCTTCAGTACCACATGGTAGTTGGGCGAAATGGTACTGACGAAGTTCCAGAAATTGCCCCGTTGGAAGGCATCCGCAAATTGCGTCTTCCCAAGGCTCGTCGTGCTTGCTTCCCACTTGACGCTGCTTGTGAAAAGCGGGGAGTTCCTGACCCTTGCCAGAACACTAACGGAATCGCCGCAGGCCTTCTGGGCTGGGGAAATGACGGTTGACCCGAACTTGAACCGCAGCGGAATGATGACGGCCGGAACGTTGGATGCGCCGGCTCCAGGAACGGACGGGTCACTGCCCACCATGGTTAGCGGATACGTGGCGCCCTGATAGACGAAGCTGCCGTTCCAAAGGGGAATCGCGCCTTGAGCCGCGAGAGGCGAAGCAGCGACGCCGGAGGCGGAAAGATCAATGGTGTAAGTGGCATCTGGAGTTTGAAAGCGAAGAACTTGCTGCGAGCTTGCGCTTTGCGCAAGCAACAAAAGGACACAAGAGAGAATCGAGCGGCGAATGATACAAGTCATGACCGGCCTCCGCAGCATCAGGATCGTATCTTGGGCCCTCCGGGCATCATCCTACTAACAGGATGTTAGGCCACTTATACCACAAAATACTTCGCCGCAGGATGGTGCACGACGATGGCGGAAGTGGACTGCTCGGGCTCGAGCAGGAAGCCAGAAGTCAGCCGCACGCCCACGTTCTTTTCGGGATCGAGCAGTTTGAACAGCTTGGTCTGGTCCTCAAGATTGGGGCACGCTGGATAGCCGAATGAATAGCGCGAGCCGCGATACTTCTGGTGGAAGAGATCGCGAATGTGCGGTGAGTCTTCGCCCGCAATGCCCAACTCTTCGCGCATCTTCTTGTGATGAAACTCGGCCAGGGCCTCGGCGGTTTCCACACTCAGGCCGTGAAGATAGAGGTAACGGGTGTATTCTCCTGCTTCAAACAGCCGCTGGGTCTCAACGGACGCCTTGGCACCAATCGTGACAAGCGATAGACCGAGAACGTCTGTTTTGCCGGAACCGGCACGGGCAAAGAAATCGGAAATGCAGAGTTTGCGTCCTTCTCGCTGGCGAGGGAAAGTGAAGCGGAGGAGTTCGCGGGCTGTAGCTGCCTGCGTTCCCGTGCTGGATTCTGGTTCGAAGACAACTATGTCGTTGCCTTCGCCGACAGCTGGGAAATAGCCGTACACAACCTTCGGCTCGAACAGGCCGGACGCGATCACTTCGTCTTCCAACTGTTTCTTGATGGGACGATATTTTTCTTCCACCAGGCGCGCATAGTCTTCCTGCGACGCCGTCTTCAGCTGCCACTGATTTTTGAACAGAGCGGTGTCGTTGATGTATTGGAAGATTTCGCGCAAGTCGTAGTCTTTGTCTTTTTTGACGCGGACGCCCCAGAACGGCGGCGTAGGGATGTGGGGCGCATCGGTGACAACCGCGCTGCGCTCGGCGAAGACCGGGCCGGTTTCGTCGTCGACCGCGACCGCTTTCGAATACTCTTTCACCGTCTTGCCTTCGGCGATGCGCGCGTCGCGCGGACCATCTTGCGATGCAAGATCCTCCATCACGTGCAAGCCGGCGAAGGCGTCTTCGGCGTAGAAGACCGCGTTCGAGTACTCGCGGCGCAGATCGTCCTCGACATATTTGCGGGTGAGCGCTGCGCCTCCGCAAATGACAGGGTAGGCAAGCTGCTGACGCTCGAGTTCCTGAATGACGTATTTCATTTCGAGCGTCGACTTGACCAGCAGTCCGCTCAGCCCGATGGCATCCGCGTCATGTTCGTTGGCGGCGTGGATGATCGAGTCTCCAGGCTGCTTGATGCCGAGATTGACGACCTTATAGCCATTGTTCGAGAGGATGATATCGACGAGATTCTTGCCAATATCGTGGACATCGCCCTTCACAGTAGCGAGCACAATCGTGGCCTTTTGCTGCGCGCCGGTTCTCTTTTCCATCTTCGGCTCCAGGTAAGCCACGGCCGCCTTCATCACTCCGGCGGAATCCAGCACCGAAGGCAGCTGCATCTTCCGCGCGCCGAACAAATCGCCCACAGTCTTCATGCCGTCCAGCAGTACGGTATTGATCAAGTCGAGCGGCGTGTAACTGGTGAGCGCTTCGTCGAGTAACTCCTCAAGCGTGCGCTTGGTCGCGCCTTCGCCGACCGACTTCTCTCCATTGATGATCGCGTACTTCAGCTTGTCTTCAATGGAGAGCGTTGCAACGTGTGCAGACGTCTGCGCCTGTAGCTTGCCCTTCACTCCGGCAAAGTGCTGCATGTAGACCTGGAGCGGATCGCCGGCCGATGTGTCGCGATAAATCAGCTTGCGCGCGAGTTCAACCTCTTGTTGCGGAATCTTGTAGAGCGGATAAATCTTCGTGTAATTGACAATGGCCATGTCGAGGCCATTTTCGACCGCCTCGTGCATAAAGACCGAGTTGAGAACGCGGCGGGGATAGGCGTCCAGACCGAAGCTGATGTTGCTTACGCCCAGCACTGTTCTTACTTCCGGCAGTTCTTCGCGAATACGCTTGACGGCATTGAGCGTCTCGATGCCGGCGCTGCGGTACTCATCCTGGCCCGTGGAGATAGGTAAAGTAAGCGCATCGAAAATAATATCGACGGGACGGATGCCGTACTTCTTAGTGGCGAGATCGAAAATGCGATGCGCGATGGCCACTTTTTTGTCGGCGGTTAGCGCCATGCCTTCTTCGTCGATCGTAAGCGCGATGACAGCCGCGCCGTAACGCTTGGCCATCGGCAGCACTTTCGACGTGCGCTTCTCGCCGTCTTCCAGATTGATGGAATTGATGATCGCCTTGCCGGGAATGCGTTTCAGCGCTTCTTCCACCACGTCGGCTTCGGTGGAATCGACCAGGATAGGAGCGGGTACGCGCGTCGCGATTTTTTCGAGGATCGCCGAGATGTAAGCCTTCTCGTCTTCGCCCACGATGGCGCAACAAAGGTCCAGCATGTGCGAACCTTCGTTAGCGAGCTTCTTAGCCAAGGCGAGAATGTCGTCGTATTTCTTCGCGCGCACCAGATTGCGGAAGTGCTCGACGCGCGTGGTGGTGTTCATCTCCTCGGCGATGATCAGCGGCTTCGGCTCGAGATCGAGGGGGACGGAAGTGTATGCACTTGAGGCTGCCCCCACCGGCTTCACTTCCCTCTTCGCGGGCTCGACTCCGGCAACCGCTTCGACGACGGCTTTCAGATGCTCGGGCCGCGTGCCGCAGCATCCGCCGACGATGCGTACACCGTAGTCCACGACAAAATGCCTGTGGAACTTCGCCAGTTCTGCGGGTGTGAGTTTGTAAACGGCGTGCCCGCCTTCGTTCTGCGGCAGACCAGCGTTGGGCAAAACCGAAATATGCTTGGTCGAGTTGAGGCACAGATAACGCACGGCCTCGTTCATTTCGGCCGGGCCGGTGGCGCAGTTCAGGCCGATGACGTCGATGTCGTAGGGTTCAAGCGCTGTTTGGGCAGCTCCGATTTCGGTGCCTAACAGCATCGTGCCGGATTCTTGAAGAGTCACTTGCACCTGCACGGGAAGGCGCTTACCAGCCTTCCTCATGGCTTCAATCACGCCGACGGTGGCGATCTTGGCCTGTAGCAAGTCCTGCGCAGTTTCAATCAGCAGGATGTCGACACCGCCTTCGATCAGCGCGGCGGCTTGTTCCTCGTACGCTTCCACCATCGCATCGAAAGTGATGTGGCCGAGCGACGGCAGCTTCGTGGTCGGGCCCATCGATCCGGCGACGAAACGCGGCTTGTCTTTTGTCGAGAATTGATCGGCAGCTTCACGCGCGAGTTTGACCGCGGCCAGATTGATTTCCCGTACCCGATCGGCCAGTTCGAATTCCGTGAGAACTGTACGTGTGGCGCCGAATGTGTTGGTCTCGACAACATCGCATCCGACAGCCAGAAACGCAGCGTGCACGTCGCGGATAATGTCGGGACGGCTCAGGACGAGGACTTCGCTGCAATTTTCCTTGCCCCAGTAATCGTCGAGCGTGGGGTTGCGGAGCTGGATGTTGGTGCCCATCGCGCCGTCGTAGACCACGACGCGTTCCTGTACGGTTTGAAGAAAAGTAGACATTGTTTTTGTCTTTGGCCGTTAGTCGTCGGTCGTCTGGAAGTCAATCACAGTCCCTGCCGCACGAGCGACGGTCAACTAACGACTGACGACTCTATATACAAACGCCGGCCCGCGGGGGACCGGCGCTGGATTGATTCTCGAAATAGAAAGCGTTCTAGCTCCCCGGAACAACTTCCGCTGGCGCCCCGACGGCGGTCTCCGCGGCGTTGAACACCGCGTTTGCTCCAATATGCGCTGGCGCTCCAGACAGCAACTGCTCTTTGCGATAGATCAGAGTGCTGGCGCTGAACGTTGCCAACTCGAAGCCGTGGCCGTGCGTGATGGCATCGGTCGGGCAGGCCTCGACGCAATATCCGCAAAAAATGCAGCGGTTGTAATCGATGTTATAGACCTTGGCGTAGCGCTCCGCGCCGGAAATACGCTTCTCGGCCGTGTTTTCCGCGGCCTCGATATAGATACAATTCGAAGGGCAGGCCGCCGCGCACAGGAAACACGCGACGCACTTCTCCAGGCCGTTTTCATCGCGCTGCAAAATGTGCTGCCCGCGAAAGCGCTCCTGGAACTTGGCGCCCTTCAGCGGACCCGGGCCGTCAGGGTAGTTTTCGACAATCGTCGGCTGAAACATCTCTTTCAGGGTGATGGTCATTCCCTGGGCAATCGCGCCGATGTTTTTTATCACGGACATTGCCTCTCTAGTATAGCGGAAAGGCGGCTTTTCGCTCGCGGAGTGCCCCATGTACTGGCAATACGAGGCGCCACGAGTCCGCCGCTGCGCTCGATCCCGATTCCTGCCTACCGACGTTGGGGCCACTTTTGTAGACGGGAACTGGTACCAGCGATCACTGTTTGCGGTGACGGTCGTTTAGTAACGTGCGGTCAAGGTGGGTTTCACGCTTATGACCAGCCGTTTTGTTCCCTCTTTATCGCTTCGCTTCCTTTCCGGCTTGGCAGCTATTTCCGTTCTTTCACTCTTGTTGAGCGCTGCCGGCAGCTTTATTCCTCCGGCGCGAGCACAACGAGCCAGTCGGGAGTCGAGCAACAACCCAATTAGAAACGCCAACAACAAAGAGAACGACCGGCAACACCGGCGTGACCGCTGGATGCTGCGCGGACGAACCGCACCAGTGGGGCAGTCAGCAGCAGCTCTGCGGTTGCGCGCTCACGAGCAAAAGATGTCGATGCGTGTCGCCGCAGAAAAAAGACACGCGGCCCAACCCGAATCCGCCACCTCCTGGGTCGCGCTCGGTCCGGCTCCTCTACTTTCGGATCAGAATGTCTACGGAGCCGTAGCGGGTAGGACAACGGCGATTGCGATCGATCCGACTGACGCAACCGGCAACACCATCTATATTGCGGCGGCATCTGGAGGAGTGTGGAAGTCAAATAACGCGGCCAGCGCAACCGCGACGAATGTCACCTGGACTGCCCTCACCGATCAACAGGCCTCGCTCGTGAACGGCGCGGTGTCCGTTAAGCCGGATGGCAGCGTGGTGCTGGCGGGAACCGGTGAACCCGACAGCGCCGCCGACAGCTACTATGGTGTTGGGATTTTGCGCTCGACCAATCATGGCGAGACCTGGACGCTAATCCCGGACGCGACCGGCAACGGTCCATCGCTCCCGTTTGCAGGACTAGGATTCGCCAAATTCGCCTGGGACACTTCGCCCGCCACCACCGTCGTCGCGGCCACGGCAACTACCACTCAAGGATTCGACGAAGGCGCAATTACGTCCTCGACCAATCGAGGGCTGTATTACTCGATCGAACAGCGGACAGACTTGGACATTTGAGGTTCCCCAGGACTCGGGCGTGTCGGTCAGTCCAGCTTCCATTTCGGCAACTGACGTGGTATACAACGCAGCCTCGGGAGAGTTCTTCGCGGCCATCCGTTATCACGGAGTATATTCCTCCACTAACGGACAAACCTGGACACGACTCGCAAATCAGCCGAACTCCACTGCATTGAGCACTGTAAATTGTCCGGCGCAGATTCCAAGCGGCGGATCGAGCTGTCCCATCTATCGCGGGCAACTGGCCGTGGTTCCGGGTCGAAACGAAATGTATTTCTGGTTCGTGAGTCTCGCTTCCGGCCCAGATGGCGTGGATGTGATCGACCAGGGAATCTGGCGTTCAACCGATGGCGGCAACACCTGGGCGCAGATCGATGAGACCGGCATCGCCAACTGCGGCGACCCCGGCGAAAACGGATGCGGCGTAGAGCAGGGATATTACAACCTGACGCTAGCCGCACTGCCGGACGGAGCGGCCACCGATCTTTATGCCGGCGCGGTGAACCTGTTCAAGTGCACGCTCGTAACCGGCGGAACAACGTGCTCGACCATCGATACAAACTTCCCCAACCAATGGATCAACCTCACTCATGTGTACGGCTGTTCCAACATTGCCGGCGTGCATCCGAATGAGCACGGCTTGGCTTTTGCAATCGCAGGCGGCAACGCGCTGATGTATTTCGCCAATGACGGCGGAGTCTATCGCACTCTCGACGGCTACACCAAGCTCGACAGCGGCACCTGCGGCACCACCAACGGCTTCGACAATCTCAACGCGTCCTCGGTTGCGCACGGCACCATCGGCTCGCTGACTCAGTTCGTCTCGTTCTCACTTCACCCGACCGATGAGAACACAATACTCGGCGGCTCGCAGGGCAACGGTTCTCCAGCCACGACCACGGCCACGACCAGTCCCCAGTGGAGCACCGTCAACGGCGGCGACGGAGGATACAACGCAATCAACCCCTCTACTCCAGCACAGTGGTACACGGCGAATGACTACGTGAACATTTATTCCTGCGCGAGCGCCTCCAATTGCTCCACCGATACCTTCTCGCTCACTGTCGGGAGCGACGAGGTGGGCGGCGACACCGGGCCTCTCTACACTCCATACATTCTCGATCCGCAAAGCCCCACGGAGATGCTGGTGGGAACGTGCCGCGTGTGGCGAGGCACGCCAACTGTGCCGCCCAACGCCTTCGACGCAATCAGCGTGGATTTCGACACGCTCGCCCCCGCAACCTGCACTGGAGAGGAAATCAATCTCGTAAGCGGCCTAGCGGAAGGCGGCCCCACTGCTGACTCCCTTTCAACCACTGTCTACGCGACGACGGAAGGCACCGGACCGAACGCGGCCGCGCCCTCGGGCGGCGAGGTCTGGGTAACTGCGAATGCCGGAATCACACTCATGTCGAACGTGACCGGCACAATCAATCCATCGAACTACACGATCTCGTCGGTTGCGATGGATACGAGCGATGCAACTGGCGCGACGGCGTACATAGGTGTTATGGGATTTGGCGTATCCCACGTCTTTAAGACGACCGACGCTGGCGGCACGGGACAATCTTCCGACTGGACAGATTGGTCCGGCAGCGGCAGCACCGCCTTACCGGGCGCGCCCGTGAACGCGCTTCTCGTCGATTCGTTAGCAACTCCGCCCGAGATTTACGCGGGAACCGACGTCGGCGTTTTCGTGAGTTCAACCACAAATCCAGCTTGGACAGAGGTCGGCACCCCTTCGCTACCGGGCGCGACCGGATATTTGCCAAATGTGCCCGTGACGGCAATCCGCATCTTTGACTCGGGAGGCATCAAGAAGCTGCGCGTTTCGACGTATGGCCGCGGCATCTGGGAATACGCGCTGCCGACCGCTGCGGATTACACAAACGTCATTTCGAACTCGCCGCAGACGATTTATCCGACACAAACGGCAACGTTCAGCGGAATTCTGACCGCGTACGAAGGCTACGCAAGCGCCGTCAATCTGAGTTGCGCGGCGGCAATTCTGCCCGCAACCTGCACCCTAAATCCGGCGCAGGAGAAGCCGACCCCGTCCGGCGCGGCTTACACGCTGACCGCCGGCGGCGTGGTTGGCGACTACAACTTCAACGCGCAGGCGGTGGGAACCGATCTTGAGGCGATTACGCAGGACGCTCCAATCACATTGCACATCGTGGATTTCAACATGTCCGCGCTGAATCCGGGCGCTCTTACTGTAGTGCAGGGTGGAACGTCAAACGCTTCGAACCTTCAAGTCTCGGCAGCGGGTTCATTCTCGGAGATAGTGAACTTGAGCTGCCCAACGGGGTTGCCGTCCGGTACAACCTGCCAGTTCTCACCATCGAGCGCTGTGATGCCGACGTCGTCAAATCCTGTGACCGTTACGATGACGGTAAGCGCTGCGGCGGACTCTCCCGTGGGCGGCCCAACGACAGTGACGCTCGCTGCGAATGTAACAGGCGCTCCAGCCGCAAAAACGCAAACATTCGCGTTGTCGGTCACACTGCCACCGCCCGATTTTGCCCTTGCAGTAACCGCGACCCCCAGCGCGACCGTGTTAGCACAAAACGCGACGTGGAATGGCACGCTGATTGCGATCTCTGGCTACAGCGCAACCGTGACCCTGAGTTGCGTGGGCGCGGCTCCCGGGACGTGTCTGGTGAGTCCTTCCTCGCTGCTTCCGACAGCCACTGGCGCGGCATTTACGGTGACGGTAGCCAATGCGACAACAGGGACGTTTAATTTCAGTATCCAGGGAACCGATGGAACTCTGACGCATACGCAGGCGGTGAGCCTGGCTGTGGGCACGGATGTGACCTGGACCGGCACTGGCAATATGTCGGCAACTGTCCAAGCGGGTCAAAGCGCAATCTATACGTTCTCGGCCACGCCCGTTGGCGGCACGACATTCTCCGGCGCGGTGAACTTTGCTTGTGCGAATTTGCCCGCGCTCACCGACTGCAATTTCAATCCCGCGTCGATTTCAGCGGGAGCCGCAACAACCCCAGTCACGCTGACGATCGCGACCACCGGACCAAATCAAGACGCCGAGTTGCGAAAGGCAGTGCCAAGTGCCCGGTATTCAGTACCCAGAGAGAAGCCAGTACCTCCGAGAGTTGGAAAGATCGGCGTGCGAATCGGGCTTGCATGGCTGCTCGCCGTTCCCATTGCGGGCATGATGTTGGCTGGAATGACGCGGCGAATAGCCTCGCGAAAGAGCATCGTCTCCGCATGCGCACTGCTGGCGCTTCTCTGGCTTGCGTTCCTCGTGGCCTGCGGAGGCTTGGGCAGTGGCGGCGGAGGTACAACGGTTTCAGTGAGCCCATCGATCGCAGCCGTCCCGCTTGCCGCTCAACAGCAGTTCTCCGCGACGGTCGTCAATGGCAGCAGCCAGGCCGTAACGTGGACTGTGAATGGGGGCGACGTGAACGGCGCGATTGGCGTGAGCAGCGGCCTTTACACAGCGCCCGGAATCATGCCCGTTTCATCAAGCGTGACCGTGACAGCAACCTCTCAATCGGACCCCTCGGCCTCGGGAACGGCGACTGTCACGCTAACGGGACCGCTGGTAACAGTCACCGTCACTCCGTCAACGGCGACCCTCTTTGCGAACGAGCCGGGGAACACATGGCCCGTATCGGCAACCCAGCAACAGTTTTCCGCGAATGTAGTCAATGGCAACAGCCAAACAGTAACGTGGGAAGTCGCGGGTGGAAGCACGAACGGCGCAGTTGACTCGACCGGCCTTTACTCGGCCCCCACGAGCGACCCACTCCGCCATCGATCACTGTGACGGCAACTTCACCGCAGGCAGCCTCCTCTGGATTGGCAACTGTTACGATTGCGGCACCCACACCAGTTGGAACATATTCGAACATTCAGGTGTCGGCGACAGCCGCCGGAGGCGCGGCCCACACGGATTTGGTCACGTTGACGGTGGACTGAAACGGTCGTTCGTCGTTGGTCGTCAGTCGTTCGCAATTCGCTCGCGCTGCTGGCTTTCAGCTTCCAGCACAACTGCCATAGGGGCGCGGACATGTCCGTGCCTTTTGTTCATACGTCACATGATGCGAAGCGCAGCCTGAAGTAGGATTCCTAAGTGATTCGGAATAAGTCTGCCTTCGGAAGCTAACAGCAAGCGCCACCGGAACCGGACGACAGACGACGAACGGCCAGCGACTGACGACCAACAATAATGAACTCTCCCTACGACATTGCAGTGATCGGCGGCGGCATCGTCGGCATGTCTTTCGCCATGCAGGCCGCGGAAGCGTTCCCACATGCCCGCATCGCTGTACTCGAAAAAGAAAATGGCCTCGCCCAGCATCAGACCGGACACAACAGCGGCGTCATCCACAGCGGTGTGTACTACAAGGCTGGGTCGCTGAAAGCGCGCCTGTGCGTGGCCGGGCCCGCGAAATGGTCGAGTTCTGCGCCCAGCACGGCATCCCCTATGAAGTGTGCGGAAAGCTGATCGTCGCGACCAACAAGAGGGAAGCAGCGCGGCTCGACGATTTGCGGGCGCGCGGCGAAGCCAACGGCCTCACCGGGTTGCAACTACTCGACGGCGCTGCGATGCGCGAGATCGAGCCCAGTGTCGCCGGAGTGCGCGCGCTCAAGGTTCCAGCGACCGGGATTACCGATTACTCGCTCGTAACCGCTAAGTATGCCGAAATCGCCAAAGCACGCGGCGTCGAAGTAAACACGGGCGCAGGCGTCACGGGCTTCGCAAACACTCGCAATGAGGTTATTGTCAAAACGAGCGCAGGCGAGTTCGCGGCGCGCTACGTCGTCAATTGCGCTGGGCTATATAGCGACCGTGTCGCGCAGTTGGCGGGGCACGATCCCGAGATGATGTTGATACCCTTTCGCGGCGAATACTATGACCTTGCACCCGCGCGCACGAATCTCGTGCGGTCGCTGATTTATCCCGTGCCCGACCCCGCGTACCCATTCCTCGGCGTGCATTTCACGCGACGCATCCACGGCAATGTCGATGCGGGGCCAAACGCTGTGCTGGCGTTTCGCCGCGAAGGATACCGCCGGACCGATTTCGATCTGGGCGAAACCATGCAGGTCTTCGAGTATCCTGGCTTCCGTACGATGGCGCGCCTCCATTGGAGAAATGGGTTGTCCGAAATGCGGCGAAGCTGGTCCAATCGCGAATTTGTGCGTTCTTGCCAGCGCCTTGTGCCCGAGGTTCGCATGGAAGATATGACGGCCGGCGGATCGGGCGTGCGCGCCCAAGCGGTCGCGCCGGATGGCACTTTAGTGGACGACTTTCGCTTTCTCTCGCGCGAACGCTTTCTGCATGTTCTGAACGTACCGTCCCCAGCCGCAACCGCGTCGCTGCCCATCGGGCGCGAGATTGTAGCCATGGTAAGGAAGGCGCGAGGTTGAACGTAGGGCCGATACAAGGCTCTCCCGATTCCGCGCGCAGTAGCAAACTCGCGTTTGCGGTGTAGTCTGGTTACGCAATCACATCACACGCACTTGGGAGATCGTTATGCGGAAACGTGTCGGCGGAAAGAAAGTTGCCATCCTCGGCGCCGGGAAAATGGGATCGATCCTGCTGCAGGCGTTCCTGCGCGATGGATTGCTGAAGGCGAGTGAAACCTGGGTGACCGCGGCCCACCCGGAACGCGCGGCATTGCTCAAGAACAAGCTCAAAGTGCACGCCGGAACCGATAATGCGGAAGCGGTGCGCAACGCCGACATCGTCTTTCTCTGCGTAAAGCCGCAAGTCGTCGCCGATGTGGTGCGCGAGATTCGCCCGGTGGTAAGGCGCGATCACTTGCTGGTTTCGGTCGCGGCGTCGGTGCCCACTGACATGATCGAGCGCGGCTTGGAAAAAGATGTGCCCGTGGTTCGAGCGATGCCCAATACTCCATGCGCTCTCGGCGTGGGCATGACCGGCCTGTGCAAAGGACAGTTCGCGCAGAAGCAACATCTGGATCAGGCGACGACTTTCTTCTCGGCAGTCGGCCGCACCGTAATTGTGGATGAAAAACACATGGACGCCGTAACCGGCCTTTCTGCCAGCGGCCCGGCTTACATTTACATCATCCTCGAATCACTGGCCGAGGCGGGCGTGAAAGTCGGTTTGCCGCGAGACATAGCAACGCTTCTGGCCGCGCAAACCACCATGGGCGCAGCGCGTGTAGTGCTCGAAACCGGCGACCATCCAGCTCTGCTCAAGGACGCCGTCACCACTCCGGCTGGATGCACCATCGACGGCATTCTGGAACTCGAAGAAGGCAAGCTCCGCGTAACGCTGATTAAGGCAGTCGTCAAGGCAGTGCAACGCGCCAAGGAACTGGCCTATTCGTGATTTTGAGCAGGTGCGATGGCTAGAAGATCGTAGCGCGGCCAGACGAAAGCCGGTCGGAACATCCTGGAGTTCGCGTGATCTTGAACTTCTCCCGATACTAGGTTTCGGTCGTCGGATCGTGGTCTTCAGGGCTTACTTGAGAGGAACCAGCACCGGCACTCGCGGCAAAGGAACGCTGACCTTCGGCCGCCTGAGATCCACCCAGCGCGTCATCGACGGCAGCACGCAAGTCGACCAGCATACGCAGCGGCTGGCCAGAAGAGTACTCCGCGTGGAACATGACCTTCCACGACCGGCAAATCAAGCGCAAACGGCTGATCAACTCCTCGGCTGAGAACTGTGCCCTCCGGCAGTCGATGGTCGAAACCCCTCGCCGCTCCAGTTCGCGCAACCCAGCCTGAATGGCGTTCAGATCGTCCTGCATCAGCCGGAAGAAAATGCGCCGCAGCATGAAGCTGAATCGTGCGAAAGCAATCAGGGCGGCCGGCTCGTAGAAGCGTTCGCCAGCTTGCGTTTTCAGCCGGCGGCCTTGCTCGAGTGTTCCACCGTGCAGCAACTCGCTCAGCCGCCGGCAACGCGAAGCTGTTTGGATCAGACTCTCTAGCGGTCCCAGCCAGGATGGAAGCTCAGCCGTCTGCTTGCCCAGCACCGGTTCCAGAACCTGCCCGATAAATTCGGGGCTGAAACCGGCATCTTCCACTTCCGCGGGCGCGCACAATGAGAAATACTGAACGATCAGGAAATCGATCTTATCGCGGTCCACCGGCGACTTCGACGTTTTTTGCAGGTGATGGAAGATCAGGTTTCGCAAGGCCGCTTCATTCGCGAGCGGCGTGGTCTGGAGAAACTGCCGCAACTGGTGCACCTGAATCTTCGCGTCCACCTGGCTAAGCCAGGCTTCGGCTTCAGCGGCCGCTTTCGACGCCGACTCGGAATCGAATGGGCACTCGTCTACATCGAGCACAAATTCGCGCACCAGGGCGGCATAAATCGGTTGCAGCGCCTGCACCACCGAGGCGCGATCTTCAGCAGAGTTCTGGGATAGGTTTTGGCTTTGAGTCATGATTTCACAATCCAGTTGGGAACGTCATTCAGGAAGCGAGCCGCGACCACGGTTCGCTCTGGATAATATTGGGCCGCCACCACCGAAGCTTCGGCGCGCAGCCCTCCGTCTTCGCTTTCCACCAAAACAACATCGGCAAATTCAAGCCGATGTTTAGCCAAAAATAAAACCTCCCGCAGCGTGCCGAATTCGATTGCCGTCTCCTCGATCGGACACCAGCGGCTTCCGCCCGGCCTGCCGTCTTCGTCAGGTTGCACGCTGCGGCTCACCCGAATCGGGACGTGAACCGCCTCAGCTTCCGGAAAAAACTTGGCCAAACGGCTGACCACATCGGCTTCGAGCGCACGTGCAGCTGCACTTGCCTGGTTTGGCACGGCCACCTCAACTCCAAAGCTGAGCAGCCGACTCTCCTTCCCTATCCCTCGGATACAGTGGCAAAGAGACTCGGACCTGCTTTTCCAGCATTCTGCCGTGCACGATCACCACCACATCCTGGTGGGTCATGAACCGATGAGCAAGCTCAACAAAATAACCTGCTTATCGGCGTGACCGCCGGACGATCTCTAATAATTCCGTAAGAAGCCTGGGAAAAAACGACTCGGAATGGCACAAATGGCGGGAATTGTCTCCGATATTAGAAAACTAATCGAACTCTCAGTTGGTGCGCCCTTATAGCAACAAGCCTTGATCAACAGCAGTGCCCTTGTTTTACTTCCCACGGCGCCACATGTTGCCGAGAGAGAACACCAACAGACGCAGAAAGATTTTGCAAACCGTTGGGTTTCTCTTTGGTAGAAACTAAGGTGGGACACCACCTGCTTTACTGCAACGCAGCGGATCTCGCCGCCCCTTCCCGCAATCCGATGTTGTATCTCTTCAGCTTGCGGTAGAGCGTGGCCCTGCTTATCCCCAGCATTTTGCCGGCCCTCACCTTGTCCCCACGAACCTCTGTAAACACGCGTGCGATAGTTGCGCGCTCCAGGTCCTCTAGATCGCTCGGCGATTGCGCCTCGAACTCCTTCATGATGTTCGGCTCGCGCACGGCATCGGCTTCGGCGCGGGCGACTGCCGGCGGTAAATCGTCCACGCCGATTACACGCTGATCGGTTAACGCAACCGCGCGCTCCATGCAGTTCTCCAGTTCGCGCACGTTGCCCGGCCAGCCGTATGCAAGCAGAGCCTTCATGGCGCCCCCGGAAATCTGTACCCCGCGGCCCGGCGCAAGACGTTCCAAAAACCAATTCGCAAGCACCGGAATATCCGAACGCCGCTCACGCAGCGGCGGCAGCGATATCGTCACCACATTCAGCCGGAAGAAAAGATCCTTGCGGAACGTTCCCTTCTTGTGGGCCGCCTCAAGATCGCGGTTGGTCGCCGCCACAATCCTCACATCGACTTTCACCTTCTCGTCGCTGCCCACGGGGCGAATCTCTCTCTCCTGGAGAAACCGCAGCATCCTGGCCTGCACTTCCAACGGCAATTCGCTCACTTCATCGAGCAACAGCGTCCCGGTATCCGCCGCTTGCAACAGGCCCCGCTTGGAATGGGCCGCTCCATTAAATGCCCCCTTTTCGTGCCCGAACAATTCGCCTTCGGCCATGGCTGGATTCAGAGATCCGCAGTCCACCGTGACAAATGGCCCGCCCGCAAGATTGCCGCGAAAGTGCAGCGCGCGCGCCACCAGTTCCTTGCCCGTCCCGCTCTCACCGCAAATCAGCACCGGAGTGCGCGTGTCCTTGAGACGCGAGACCAGCCGCAGCACGCTTTGAATCTTCGGGGAATTGCCCACAATGCCGTGAATCGCCGTCTCCGTTTCCGTGCGCTCGCGAAGAAACAGATTTTCTTCCGCCAGGCGAACTTTCTCCTCCATGCGCCGCAGGAACATCCGCAGCTCATCGAGCGGCGCAAACGGCTTGGCGATGTAGTCGTAGGCGCCGAGCTTCATCGCCTGCACCGCCGTCTCCACCGACCCGTGTCCGGTCATGACCGCGACTTCCAGACGCGGGCAGACTCGCTTCGCCCGCTCCAGGAATTCCAGCCCGTTCATGCCCGGCATGACCATGTCGGTAAGCGCCATGTGAATCGGCTGCTCCTCGAGCAGCCGGAGCGCCGCTTCGCCACTTTCCGCATCCAGGCAGCATAGGCCCAGCGCCTCCCCGACCGTCACGCAGAGACGCCGAATCGGCTCCTCGTCGTCCACAATGAGCAAACGGATACGCAGATCTTGTGTCATGGCACCGCCTTCCCCATGGTCTGTTCGACAACAGAGATAAAATCCGCAACGCGAAAAGGCTTTACCACGCAGGGCACGCCGGTGCGGTTCAGCGTCGCCGCCGTTTCCTCGTTGGCAATATCGCCGGTGATAAAGACGAGTTTTGCGGCCAGCGCCGGCCGGTTTTGCGCGATCCAGGCATAGACCTGTGCGCCATCCACGCCACCCGGGGTCCGCATGTCGGAAACAACCCCCTGAAAATTACCGCCGGCAAGAATGCGCAGCGCATCGGCGCCGGATTCCGTACACACCACCGAGTAACCGTTGCGCTCCAGCGCGGAACGCACAAACTCCATCACGGCGGACTCGTCTTCGATCAGTAACACGGGTGCACAAGCGGGCATAGTTCCAGTCTGCGTCATTTTTAGTCTCCTGCAGTTGCGCCGGCCGCCATCGGCAGGCGGACGATAAACGTAGCTCCCTCGGAATCGAGATTGTTGTGGCAGAGAATCTCTCCGCCGTGTTCATGAACGATGCCGTAGCAAATGCTCAACCCCAGCCCCGTTCCCTTGCCTACGTCCTTGGTCGTGAAAAATGGATCGAAAATCCGGTCGGGATCGGCAATGCCGATGCCATTGTCGCGAAAGAAAACTTCCACACCGTTTTCCGTCCGCGCGCTCACAACTTCGATGCGAGCGGGGCGTCCGCACTCGCGCACCGCGTCATACGCGTTGTTCAGAATATTCAGGAACACCTGCTGTAGCTGGTGGGAATCTCCCACGATCTCAGGCAACGATTCGTCGAGCCGCTCCACTACCTGAATGCCGTGGCTGATAAAATCGTACGAACGCAGCTGCACCGTGCGCTTCAGAATCGAATTCAGTTGCACGGGCTGCCGGCGCGGCGGCATCTGCCGGGCAAAACTGAGCAGATTCTGCACAATCTGCTTCGTCCTCTGCGCCTCCTGCAAAATCACGCGCAAGTCGTGGCGCGCGCTCTCCGGAATGTCGGGACTCTCCATCAGCAGATCGGTGAAACCGAGGATGGCAGTCAGAGGATTGTTCACCTCATGCGCCACGCCGGAAACCAACTGCCCTACCGCCGCCATTTTTTCGGCATGGACCAGCTTCGACCGCAGGATGGCCGAATCGGTCACGTCGGTCATCACCACCACAATGTTCGTAACCTTCCCATCCTCGCCGACGATCGGGCTCATGTTGACGGTGAACTGCCCGCTCGCCCCATCGTTGCGAACCAGCGGGAGATCGAAGTTATCGATCTGCTGGCCTTGCGCCACTGCGGATAAAGCCTGCCGTAACGCCTCGCGGCGGGGGGCGCCGCAAAACTCCAGGAATGAATGCCCCACGACATGGTTTTGCTGGAACCCAAGGCTGCTCCAGCGGCGATTGGCATAGCTGATCGCGCCTTCGGTGTCGGTGACCAGGATCAGGCTCTGGGTATGGCTTAGGATTTTGCTGGAAAAATCGCGTTCCTTTTGCAGCTCCGTCTGCGACTGCCGCAACCCAGTGATGTCGAGCATCAGGCCGCGGTGCTGCACCACCCCGCCCCCGGAATCCCGCATCGCGTAACAATTCATGTACACATTGACCGGCGACCCGTCCTTTCGGCGCAGCACTTCTTCGTGGTTGTGCATTTCGCCGGTTCGCTGGAGTTCTTCCGCCAATTCCTCCCGCCGCTGCGGAGAAAAATAAAGCGCGCTCGCGATGTCCAGCTGGAGCACTTCCTCCCGGCTGTCATAGCCCAAGATCCGGACCAGGGCATCGTTGACCTCGATGAACCGGCCTTGCGGCGTCGAAACGTAAATCCCTTCCTGAATATTGTTGAAGAGTTCGCGATAGCGGCGCTCAGCTTCGCGGCGATCCGTGATGTCCTTCAAAACATGCACGGTCTGCTTTTGAACGTTGCCCATTGGACCATCGCTGGCTCCCTGAGCCCCGCTCTGGGGTGTAGCCGAGTGAATACGCGATGTCGACACCAGATAAATGCGCTCAAGCGCCGGATGTACATACTCGTCCAGGCCTTCGCCCGAGCGGCAGAAGGGACAGGAGTGCGGCGCGGAGCCAGCCGTCAGGGCGTCAAGCGCCCGCATGTTAATGCCGATCAGCTGTTCCGGTTCCAGGCCAATCAGTTCCGCCAGCGAACGGTTAACCCGCAGAATATTGTGGTTCTCGTCGTGAACGACGATGTAATCGCTGATGGCATCGAAAACGTCGGTCCAGTGCCGGTTCGCCTGCTGCATGCGGGTAAACAGGCGTGCGTTCTCCAGCGCGATGCTGGCGTGACCCGCGATCGCGCGCATCAGCTGGCTGTCTTCGGCACTCGGAGCTGCACCTCGGTCGGCCAGGCACAGAACGCCCACCAGTTCGCCCGAGGTTCCAGCCAGCCTCACCAACGTGCAATCCGTCCACCCCAGGGTGGAGGCGAGCGACGGTTCCAGCATTTCCCCCGCTGGCGCATATGAGATTTCCGCCGTGTACTTCGGCAGCGCGGTGCGCAGCCCCTCCGCCAGCCGACGGAGAAGCGTCTTGTCCTCCAGTTCCGACGAGCCGCTCACCGCCACCGTTTCCGCCTCCGCCGTTTCAAAAAGACTCAGGGCGGCGGCACGTCCTCCAAGCAGCCCGCATGCCCGCAGCGCAAAGTTGCGCATAAACTCGGGCAAATGCAGAACTGTATTCAATTCAAGCGCGAGTGTGACCAGAGCTTCCGTCCGGCGCCGCTGCTGTTCGGCATTCTGGAGATTCCGCGCCAGCTCGAGTTCAATGGCGATTTGCCCCCCCAGCGCCTGCGCACGCCGAATGTCCTCGTTGTTGATCGCTCCCGCCTTCAACCCGGTCGAGCACGCCAAACATGCCGAGTACATCTCCACCCGACCCAAGCAAGGGAACCGCCAGAAATTGCTTCACTCGGAACGCTGCGACGAACTCCTGGTTGGCGCCTGGGACCGTTGACGCATTTTCGGTATAGAAGACTTTCTTTTGCCTGAGGCTCTGCGTCACATTCCCCTCATAGAGAGGAATGTCCAGCGCACGGGCGACGCCGTTCTCGAATCCAGAGCGTACGCGGAATTTCCCGTCTTCCAGCAGTCCCACAAACAGCGTTCAAACCCAAGGAAACGAGCCGCGCGTATCACCGACTTGTGCATGAACTCGTCGGCCTTGCCGGCGGACCGAAGTTCGCTCGAGATTTCGAGCATTTCATGCAATTCCTGCGCTTGCGCGCGCGTCATCCCGTACAGCTCGGCGTTGGCGATCGCCACTGCGCCAAACGCGGCAAGCGCGGAGACCAGCGCTTTCTCTTCCTGCGTGAAAGGTCCGGATGCTCGCGGATAAACCAGAATCGCGCCGTGCGAACGCGAGGTGCGGAACGGCGCCGCGACGAGCGCCCCTGCCACCAGATCCTCGCCGAAGTGGGAAGCACCGTCGATGTTGACCGTAATGCGTTCGCCCGCGCTGACCGCTCGGGTCGCAATCTCCAGCGCCGAACGCAGATTATGCTCGGCCGCGCGCGCGCGAATGGTCTGCACGAGACGTGGCGTTTCCGTCGAGACCGCCTGTAGCTGAAAGAGCTTTTCGTGTTGCACGAAAATCAGCACCGCCGGCGACTTCAGAAACCTGCGGAGACGGTCGGCAATTCCTTCCGCCACGGAGGATGCTTCCGGCAGATCGTTCATCGCCGCCTGCCAGCTCGACCAGAGATGGACGCGCGGCGATGCTCCTCCTGCGCAAGCTGATTGAGCCGGAGAGCTTCGAGTGCAATCCCAAGCTGCGCGGCCAGGATCGTAAGTTTGGCGATGTCGTCAGCGTCGAAATTACAATCGCCATCGCTTCGCACGAAAGCAATGGCGCCGATGACTTCGCCACCACCCAGTAAAGGCGCAGCCATCGCGGTTCTCGCACTCCCGCCCAGAAGGTGGTCCCCGGCTAAGTCTGGCTGGTGGGTGGCCAGCGCATGGCGTTTGTGGACAGCCTCCCAGACAATCGAGGGTGTTTCTGAGCGTAGGTTTGTGCCGCGGAAGGCCGCGGCCCCATCGCCGTCAGCTTCGGCGCCGAGCAGATCCGCTCCCGCAGTCCGGCTCCATAGATAGGAACTATTGGCCCCGAAGAAAATGCGCGTGAGCCGGCAAAACGAATGGATAAGCTGGCTTGGCTCGGCGCTCTGCGAGGCAAGGCGGGAAACCTCCAGCAAAAGTCGCTGGAACGCCTCTTCAGATTGAGACTGCCCCCCGACGCCGGAATTTCCGACACTGGTTGTCAGTTCGCACCACCACCAAACGTTAAATGACTGAAAACAATTGAATTACATCTTGACCCTACGCTGAATTCTCAAATTGAGTCAAGGGAATATCGGGGTGGCAGTGCCAACTTTGGAACCCCCAGTGCAAGCGCGACCGCTCTCAGTGTGAGACTCGTACCCTTGAGACTCTCCCCCGCGAGTTTGACGACCCATACGAGCCACAGCCACTCGCCCAGCAAAGGTTCTATTTCATAAAACGCACACTGTCCTTTCCAGAAGCCGCCGATCACCAACGTAATGACTGAAGGGAACTTTTGGTATCCCCCGGCAGGGCTGCCATACAAAAATAGGAGTTCGACTGACCAGTGAGGCAAGGAAATGCATTTTCGATTCTTGAAGCACGTCCTCGCAGTCGGTTTGCTCGTGGTTCTCGTTGAAGCCGCACCGGCATGGGGGCAACTCGAGAGCTCGCGCAAAACGAAGAACGTAGTTACGCCCACGTATCCGGATCTCGCCCGGCGAATGCGAATTTCCGGAGTGGTTAGAGTGGAAGTTACGGTTGCACCCAACGGCGTCGTGAAAAATGCAAAGCTCATCGGCGGGAACCCAGTTCTCGCCAATGCCGCGATGGACGCGGTTAAGCAGATGCGTTATGAAACGCGTCCGGAACAAACCACGGAAACGGTGGAATTCCATTTCAACCCCCAATAACGCGGAACGCGGACGCTTAAGGAACACAAACGCATGAACATCCGGAAGAAGCTCTATCTGAATTTCGGTATCATCCTGGCCACTGTACTTGCCTTATTGGCGGTCAATCTGGTGGCGGTGCGGCGCGAGCACGAGACCAAAGCGGCGGCTCAACGCTCGATCGACATGGCCGAAGCCACCTCGCTCGTCCGTTTCCAGATGATGCAAAACCGTCTTCATTTGCAGAACTATCTCCTCAGCGGCGATACCCGCGATGTCGAGAAGATGAACGAGGGCGAGCGCATGCTCGGGGATGCCCTGCGCCATACCCAGGAGCTGGCTAACTCGGAACAACAGCGTGCGAACCTCGAAAAAGTCCGCGGTCTCGAGCAGAGCTGGGCCTCCGAATTTGCCAATCCCCTCGCCGAGAAGCGCCGCGCCGTCGACAGCGGAAATGCAACCGTTGCCGAACTGCAAATCTTCTACCTCCAAAAAGATCCAAACGTCTGGGTTGCGCGCTCCAGCGAAGTCCTCGAGGAAGTCGACCAGGAAAACCGCAAGCTGCTCGAACAACGCCACTCCGAAGATCAAATCGCCGCCACCTTCACGATCGTGTTTGCGCTCTTCAGTTCCCTGTTCGCTATCGGATTGGGCGTGGTCATCGCTTATCGCACATCGAATGGAATTGTCGAACCGCTCAATCGCCTGATTCACGTGGCCGAGCAGATCGGCCAGTCGGGAGACCTCGATCACAACATCGATGTGCACGGCACCGACGAGATCGGCCAGTTGGCCCGCACCTTCGATTCCATGGTCAAGTACCTGAAAGAAATGGCTTCGGTTTCCGAGGCCATTGCCGGCGGCAACCTGGGTGTCGAGGTCCATCCCCGCTCCGCCAACGACACGCTGGCGAACGCGTTCCAGCGCATGGTGGAAGGCCTGCGTGGCCTGGTGCGCAACGTGCGCGACGCGGCGTCTCAAGTGGCCAGCGCCGCCACCCAGGTGGCCAGTTCGTCGGACGAGTCGGCCCGCAACAATCTGCAAGCCGCATCCGCCATCGATGAAGTCACCAGCACCATGCACGAGATGAGCGTCAACGTGCAGAACATGGTGAAGAGCACCCAGACACAGGCATCGAGCGTCAGCGAAACTTCCGCTTCCATCGACGAGATGGTGACTTCGATCCAACGCGTGGCCGATACCGCCAAGGTTCTGCTCGACATTTCCAACCGTTCCCGTGAAGAAGTCCATAGCGGAATCGGCACCATGGAAAAGGCAACCGACGGCTTGAATCGCATCAACACCACCATCCGCGCCTCGGGCGAGATCATCGATTCGCTTGGCACCCGGGCCGACGACATCGGCAAGATCATCGAAGTGATCGACGACCTCGCCGAACAAACCAACCTGCTCGCACTGAATGCGGCGATTGAAGCGGCCCGCGCCGGCGAGCACGGACTCGGATTCGCGGTGGTCGCCGACGAAGTGCGCAAGCTCGCCGAAAAATCGGCGCAGTCGACCAAGGAAATTTCCGAACTGATCGAAAGCATCCAGAATGAGGCCCGCAAAGCGGTCGAGAACATGGAGAAGAGCACCACCATCGTGAATGAAGGGCTGAATCTCGGTCAGGATCTGAACTCGGCCTTGCGAAAAATCTCCAACGTGGTCACCGAGGTGTACAAGTTCGCCCAGGAAATCGGCGCCGCCACCAACGAACAGTCGCATGGATCGGCTCAAATCGCGCGCGCAACCACGCGCCTCAACGAAATTACCCACGAGATCAACTCCGCTGTGGAGGAACAGGCATCGGGCGCGCAAGCGGTCGTGCAGGCCATGGAGCGCATGCGCGAACTGGTGCAATCCTCAACTTCGGGTTCGACCGAACTGGCCGCTTCCTCCGACCAGATGTCCAAGATGTCGCGCGGCCTGCTCGCTTCGATGGATACCTTCGTGTTGCCGTCCGGCGAAATGCTGCAGCAGCGGAAGATGGCACGGCACGCGGCCGCTGGGACTCGTTAGGGAGAACGCCATGAACTTCCACGAACGGCATGTTGTGGGTTTCAATCTCGGGCGTCAGACCTACGGAATTCCCGTTACCATGCTGCACGAAATTGTCCGTGTGCCCGAGATCACGGCGGTGCCGGACGCTCCTCAATATCTGGAAGGTGTGATCAACCTACGGGGCAAGATCGTCTCGGTCGTCGACCTGCGAAAGCGCCTTCACATGCCGGCAACCCCTCTCGACCGGCACAGCCGCATCCTCGTGGTCGAGCATCATGAAAGGCTCACAGGACTGATCGTGGACTCGACTTCCGAAGTCATCAAAATCCCCGAAACCGAAATTGAGAACCCGCCGCCCATGATGATGGAAGGCGGCCTCGATTGCGTGACTGGATTGGGGAAACACAAAGGACAGCTCATCGTTCTGCTCGATATCGACAAGATATTGGCGGCTCGCGAGCGCTCCGATGGATCCGCGGCAGCCGAGGCAGCCGCCAGTGCCAAGGCGGGCGCAAGAAGCGTCCCCGCTGGAAAGTAGCCATATCCTGCAAGCGAACATGAACACAAGCGAAGCACCCGCGATTACGGATGCAGAACTGAAGTTGCTCCAGACCCTCGTTTATCACGAGTGCGGCATGCACTTCGACGAGCGGCGCACGTCCTTCCTTCAGGACCGGCTCTTCCGCCGCCTGAAGGAGTGCGGCATGGACTCCTTCTACAGTTACTATCGGCTGCTGGTCAGTCCGCAGGGCAAGAAAGAGCTCGCCCAGTTAGTCGAAAATCTCACCGTCAATGAGACAAGCTTTTTCCGCAACAAGGCGCAGCTCGACCTCTTTCAGCGCGAAGTGCTCGAGGACATACTTGCCCGCAAACAGGAACACCGCGATTACGCGCTGAGAATCTGGAGTGCCGGCTGCTCCACTGGCCAGGAACCTTACACGCTGAGCATGATCGTGGCCGATGCGCTCGCCTATCACTGCATGCGCAATCGCCCGCCTCGCGAATCCTCCCGGCCCAAGCCATCGGTCCCGGCGCCCTGGCATCTTGAGATTCTGGCCAGCGACATCAACTACACGGTCCTGCGCGCAGCCCAGGAAGGCTCCTACACCGAGCCCCAGATGTCGCCCGTCGATTACGGCTTCCGCTTGCGCTACTTCGACAAAGTGGGGCCCCGCTACGTCGTTAAAAAGGGGATCAAGGATCTCGTCCACTTCGATTTTCATAACCTCAAAACCGAGTTCCTGCCCCAGCGCAACGACATCATCTTCTGCCGCAATGTGATGATGTATTTCGACGAAGCCGAACAGAAGCGCCTCATCGACAAGTTCTACCGCTGTCTGAATCCCTCCGGATACCTCTTCGTCGGCCACGCGGAAAGCCTGCTGGGCCTGACCGACAAATTTCAGATGGTCCATCACAATTCCGGCACCGCCTATCAGCGCGTCGAGGTGAAATATGACCCTTCCACCTGACGACCGCATGGCCGAGCTGCGCAACCTCTTCTTCGAAAGCGCCGAGGAACTCGTTCAGAAGCTGAACGAAGAGGCGTTGTGCCTGGAAAAATCTCCCGGCGATCCGGAAACCTCGCGCTGCCTGCGTCGCACGGTCCACACGCTCAAAGGAGATTCGGCCGCTTGCAACTATCGCGAATTGAGCGAACTAGCGCACGCTTTCGAGGACGTACTCGCCCTCGACAATCCAGCCGCTGCCCGCGCCGTTCCTGAAATCGCCCTGCGCGCCGCCGATCTGTTCGCGGCGCTTCTCCAGGCCTATCGCGGAAACACGAAACTTCCGGATATTCAGCCTCTCCACGACGATCTGGATCGGCTGGCACACGGCAAAGTCGTCGCTGCCGCTCCCGCGAAGCCAAGCGCGGAAACCGGAAAGAACCACGCGCGCCTCGGCAGCCGCTGGACTGAATACGAGCAGCTCGCTATCGGCCGCGCGCTCGAAGAAGGCAAAAGCGTGCATTACGTCGTCGTGCAACTCGACCCGCAATGTGTCATGCCGATCGCCGCACGCCAGATGCTGCAATTTGCTCTGGCCTCATTGGGCGAGGTTCTCGCCCTTTCTCCCACCGATGGCGCGGCCCAGACACACGCCAGGATCAAAGCCGTCTTGGCATCGCCCAAATCCGCTCCGCAGATTCAGGCCAAATGCACGATCCCGACCATTTCGAGAAAGGTCAAAGTCCTGCTTCTTCGCAGGGATGCCGTATCGCGCGCGCTTGCCTGTGGAAACCGCGCCCATGGCGGGAACCAGGAACACCGATGCACCACAGCCAGTCAGCCCTGGCGCCGAAGCCAGCGATGCGCAGCAGCCCATCGCCGGCACGCCCGTCCCCGTCCCAGCCCCCGAACACATTTTGCGCGTCGATGCCGAGCGCATCGACAGCGTACTCAATTTGGTCGGCGAGTTGATTCTCGCCAAATCCATGCTGCAACAGGCGGTGATCGAATTTGGCCACCGTTTTCCCAAGGATTCCCTGACCGGTAAATTCAGCGACGCGATGGCTTTTCAGGCGCGCGTCCTGAACGACCTGCAACGGTCGGTGATGAAGGTCCGAATGGTTCCGGTCGACCAGCTTTTTCGCCGGTTCCCCCGCACCGTCCGGGACGTGGCGCACCAGAGCGGCAAGGAAGTGGAATTGGTGCTCCAGGGCGGAGACACCGATCTCGACAAGACCATTCTCGATGCCCTCGCCGAACCGCTCGACTCACTTATTGCGCAACGCGGTCGGACACGGAATCGAACCAGCCGCCGAACGCGCCGCCGCCGGTAAAAGGCCGCAGGGTGACGTTGCGCCTGAACGCCTATCACCAGGGCAATCAAGTCGTGATCAAGGTCTCCGATGACGGAGGCGGAATCGACGTCGACAAAGTGCGCGCCCACGCTATCGCCCAGGCCATGCTGAAACCGGAGGAGGCCGCGCAACTCACCGAAGCCGAGACCCTGGAGTTGATCCTGCGCCCCGGATTCTCAACCGCCAGGGAAGTGACCGAAATCTCCGGCCGCGGCATCGGACTCGACGTAGTGCAGACCGTGCTCGCTCGCCTCAAAGGAACCGTGCAGATCGAAACCATGGCCGGACGCGGCACCACCTTCCGTCTGCGATTGCCGTTGACCCTTGCCATCATCCGCGCCCTGCTCTTCCGCGTGGAACACCGGCTCTACGCGCTTCCGCTGAACGCGGTCGCGGAAATTACCCGCACCACCGAAGCATCCATTCACCGGGTTGAACACTACGAAGTTCTTCAGTTGCGCAACGATGTACTGCCCTTGTTGCGCCTGGGATGCCCCCCGGAGCCGGGCGCGAACCCGCGGCACAAAGTCTTTGTCCTGGTGATTAATCACGGCGACCGCAAGTTCGGCCTGATCGTGGATGAGTTGGCCAGCGAAGAGGAATTGGTGATCAAAGCCCTCGACGACCAGTCCGTTACCACCGATCTGATCAGCGGAGCTTCCATTCTCGGCGATGGCCGCGTGGTTCTGATTCTCAATCTGATTGCGCTGGTCGACCGGTTTACGCGCGCCGGACGGGAAACCGCGCCTGCTGCCGGTTTGCTCTCCAACCTGAACTGCACTCTTCAGCGCGTAGCGCCGCCTGCGGCCGCGGCCGGAGGGCATGCTTGAAGAAAAAACCCGTGCGCGTCCTGGTCGTCGACGATTCCGCTCTGATGCGTCGGCTCATTCCCAAGATACTCGAAGGCGATCCTTCCATCGAGGTGGTGGGCACGGCCATCGACGGCCATTTTGCCCTGAAGAAGATCGACGAGCTTGCGCCCAACGTCGTAACTCTCGATCTCGAAATGCCCGGCCTCAACGGCATCGATACCCTGAAGGAGATCATGCGCCGCTGGCGCTTGCCCGTGATCGTCGTCAGCTCGCACAGCACGGCCGGCGCTTCGATTACGCTCAAGGCGCTCGCCCTCGGCGCGTTCGATTTCGTGGCCAAACCGCAGGACGTCTCCGCGCGCATGCCCGAAATCGCCCAGGAATTAATTAAGAAGATCCAGGCAGCCGCCCAAAACGGACCGGCCCAACCCCAGTATTTGCGGGAAGAGGCGCCCCGCGCGGCATACCACAAGCAGAGCCCGGCCGCGCCCACCAGTATCATCGCCATTGGCGTCTCAACCGGCGGTCCAAACGCTCTCCAGTATCTGTTTTCGCAGCTCCCGGTCGGGTTTTCCGGCAGCATCCTGGTCGTGCAGCACATGCCCGATGGCTTCACCGAGATGTTTGCGAAGCGGCTGGACGACACTTGCCCTATTCGTGTCAAGCAGGCGCAGTCGGGAGATTTACTGGTCGCCGGGCGTGCCCTGATCTGTCCCGGCAACCGTCATATGAAGGTGAGGCGGCTGCCGCTCGGCAACGTCGCCATGCTCACCGACGACGAACCTGTAAACGGCCACCGTCCCTCCGTGGACGTGCTGTTCCGGAGCGTCGCCGAGGAGTTCGGCTCGCAGGCCGTCGCCGTGTTGATGACCGGCATGGGAGAAGACGGAGCGGCCGGCATGGGCGCCATTCAGAGCGCGGGAGGATTAACCGTCGCGCAAAGCCAGAAGACCTGCGTGGTCTTTGGCATGCCCAAAGCGGCCATCGAGCGCGGATTCGCTACACGGGTGGTCGATCTCAACGACCTGCCGACGCTGTTGCAACAGCAGTGTTCCACCAGCCACACAACTGGCGACGAGGAGCGAAAAGCGATGGGGTCCGGAAGTAACTAGAGTTACCTGTTCCAGGGTACCTGGGACGTGCTTAACTGGAAGGGAGGGAAAGTAACATGCCAAACCTTGCGCCTGTAACACGGAGCGAAGATGGAAAACCCGTCCGCTATCTGATTGTGGATGACTCCGTGTTCGCCCGCAAGAACCTGGCCCAGATGGTCGAGTCTTTCGGCGGGCAAGTGGTCGGCGAAGCCGCGGACGGCATCGTGGCCATCAGCGAATACGAGAGGCTGATGCCCGATATCGTGCTCATGGATATCACCATGCCGCAAATGGAAGGCATTGACGCCGCCGAGAAGATTGTCCGCAATCATCCCGGCGCCCGCATTGTGATGGTCTCATCGGTCGGCTACCAGGAGAACATCGTCGCCGCTTTGCAGCGCGGAGCGCGGCATTTCGTCCAAAAGCCTGTAAAAGCGGAAGTTCTTTACGAAGTGGTCAAGTACGTGATGCGCGACGAACCAAACGCACAGAGCGCGGGAGCGGGAGTTTAAGACATGCGCATCGAACTGATTCAGCCTTTTATCAATTCCGCCGACGCGGTCCTGGCCCAGGGTCTCGAATCTCCTATTTCCATCGAGAACCTCACCATGGATGAAGAAGCATACCGGCGCAAGGGCATTGCGGCTGAAATCGCCGTCACCGGCGATATCGAAGGCCGCATCATTTTTGACGTCGAACAGGAAACGGCAATCTCGCTTGCCCGCAACCTGGGCGCCGATCCGGCGGGCGCCGGCGACATGGCCCATGAAGCGGTCTGCGAACTTGCCAACCAGATCATCGGAAACGCCGTCACCGTGCTCAACGACCAGGGATTCCATTTCCGCGTCCATCCTCCCAAGATCCACACTTCCGAACGAGGCAGCAAGAGCAGCGAAGACACCGAAGCGGTGGTTCTCTGCCTGAGCGCCGACAAGACGAAACTCTTCATGAATGTCGCGCTCCGCTATCGCTCGCGCACCATGGAAGCGGCTGTCGCCGCGAACTAAGAAGAGCAGTTGCTAGTGCTGGTTGCTGGTTGCTAGTTCTCGGTTGCTAGTTCTCAGCTTTCACTTCCCAATTTTCGGTGCGACGGAGGGCAGTCTTTAGTGCAGTCTCTGGGGCACTTGAACAAGCCAAAATGTCTACTTTCGTGGAGGGTACTAAGGTGGACTTTTAGAAGGCTTTTTCAGGGCTTTACGAGGGTACGAAAGTAGACAAAAAGGCCTAAAATCTCTGTCGGATTTAGGTGGGTTTTATGATATATGGAGCGCGGGCCGTTTCCCGGTAAATTCTCCCCTAATTTGGGCAATAAATACCTTGGCTAACCAAACTCCTGTAGGCTATAAATTACACAGGAGTTCCCTTTGCTTACTGCCGACGAACGAATCATCCTGATTCGCATAAAAATTCAGCGGGCCAAAAAGCACTTCGACGATTTGGCAGCCGACATCTCGAATGTAAAGCGCCGAACAGTTGTTGTCGGAGAGAGATACAACAAGAAACTGGAAAGCGCGTCGGATGGTTTCCGCGTCAGCTTCTCTCAAGGACTTCCCGGCGGAGACAGGTTCTTGGATACTTTTGTCTGCTCGCCGGATGTCCCCGCTGGAGTGGGAGACATCGCCCATAATCTGCGTACTGCTCTCGATCACTTGATGTGCCATACCCTCGTGGTCGCCGGAAGCGCAATTACCAGTCGGGACGCGTTCCCTATTTCGGAGAGCCTTGCTCGTTATGAATCCCGTAGAGATGGCTTTGTAAACCGTGTCCGGCCAAGTGTTATAGAAGCTCTCGATCTCCTCAAACCATACAAAGGCGGGAATCTTGATCTGTGGCGAATCCACGAGCTTGACCGTATCGATAAACATCGTGCGCTCGCTCCATTTGCGAGTGACTTCATCTTCTTTGCAGATTGGTTCAATGGGGATTTTCTTTTCAAGCAGGACGCCCCAGCCCTTGCCGGACTCTATAACTCGCAAGTGGAGCAGGATATGCAGTTCGAGATTCTGAAATCTTTGACCGAGCCTCAACCGTCGGGCCATGATGCGATCCTCCCATCTCTGCACCAACTGATTGATATTACAGAGAGCTTGGTATTCAGCTTCAGGCCTTTTCTCGAATGACACACTCCCACCCATCTGCCATCATGTTAAACTGATGGCGTAATGGCGGGCATACGCTCAACCCGGCAAGGTGGCAGCGATCAACCCGACGAATATGCGAATTTTCAAAGAGCGCTGAAAAAAGTGCTGTCTGTGCCGCATTCTGAAATCAAAGCTAGGCTTGATGCTGCGAAGAAAGCGAGGCAGCGCGGGAAGCGGGTTTCCGACCGCGCTTCCGGCGTAAAGGGTTAGCAACTCGCCTCTCCCACCTTTCCGGTTACCTCAGCAAAAGTCAACCGCTTCCCCGCGACCTGCGATAAGGCTAACTGAAATCTGTCCGAATCACTCAACTGTTTTCCGCTGGCATCCTTTCGATTATTGAACCGGAACATTTGCTCGTCCAGGTATCGAAACAAATGAAACGGTTCCACGCTAACGTATGTGCCAGCAATCCCGCGCTTCAAGAGCGACCAAAAGTTTTCTAACCCGTTCGTGTGAACGCGCCCGTCAACATACTGGACGGCATGGTCAACGACTTTGTGGGCGTATTCTCCAGCGAGTCCATCATAGGATCGCAGAGCGTCGGAATAGAGAGCAGCGCCAGCTTCGACGTGCCGATAAACCTCAGCCTGCAAGGCGTTTTTCTTCCGGTTAGGAACCACTGTGGCGCGAACCTTGCCGCCGCGCTCAAGGATTCCCATGACGGCAGTTTTGTCTTTTGTGCCCGTCCCTGTGATGCGGCGCTTGCGTTCACTCACGTGCATGTTCCGCGCTTTGCCGCCGATGAATGTTTCGTCCACTTCAACTTCGCCGCCGAGCTTCGATCCGAAGAAATCATCGTGCAGTCCAAGGCGCAGGCGCTGCAACATGAACCATGCGGCCTTTTGACTCACTCCCAAGCCGCGCGACAGTTCATAACTGCTGATTCCGTTTTTGCAGTTACAGAGCATCCACAGAGCCGGAAGCCACTTAGCGAGAGAGATCGGGCTGTCCTCGAAAACCGTTCCGAGTTTGACGGTGAATTGCTTGTGGCACTCTTTACACTTCCACCGCTTCTGGGTCTTGAGGTAGTAATGCTCTTTGTGTCCACAGGCAGGGCAGACCGGAACGCCTTTAGGCCAGCGCATCGTAGCCACTGCATCAATGCAAACTTGCTCATCGCTATAGTGTTGAATGGCTTGCTGAAGCGTTTTTGGCGTTTCCATATAAAGAGATTAACAAACTAGGAATGGTTAGTCAAGGTATTTATTGCCCTAATTTGCCCACTCCAGCCAAAAGCCCGAATGGGCCACACTTCTGGCTTTTCTCCTTTTGCCGGCCATTTATTCTCCTATTATTCGCCTCTTGATTACGAAGTCGATCATGGGAGTTCTGGCGAGTTGAGGAGTGGCGGAAGAGAACGGACGATCTTGACGGTTTCCAGACTGACGGTGATGACCTGGCCGATCAGGCGGAGGATGTATTCGGGATCGTCTTCCCGATTTGGGTCGTTGGTTATGCCGCTGCGTTTGTCGGTGGAGACTTGGTATTGGTCGATGACCCATTCGAGGGCGGAGCGGTTGCCGAGACGGTACTCGTAGGTTTTTTTCGGGATTCCGGAGAGAGTCAGGAAATCGTTGTAGGTTAGGGTGGCTTTGTCTTTGCTCAGGCGCATTTTCGTCACTCGCCAGTTTAGTTTTTCGCCCGCTTTCTCTCTCTTCGTGAGTTTGTATTCGGGTTGCTGTTCGTAGTGGACGTGGATTTCGGCTAGGCGCTCGCCCGCTTTTACTAGCTGGCGGAAAACGTCAAGATCTTCAACCACGGGGGGCACAGAGGTCACGGAGGAATTCTTTGGCTTGTCATTCCGACCGGAGGGAGGAATCTGCTTCTTGCCGGCGCCGAGGACAGCAGATTCCTCACCGGCGTTGCGCCGGTTCGGAATGACAATTATTAAGAGTGGTGGCGCTGGTGACGGAGGCGAGAGTGGTGGCGGAGGCGAAGGGGATGCGGGGGAGTTCGCGGCGGAGGTTGGCGGCGTAGCGCTCGCGGTACTCGGGGTGGTGCAGGACGGCGTAGATGTAGTGGAAGATGTCCCATTGGTGATGGAGGGGTCGTGGTAGTGGGAACGGAATTGTTCGAGGGCCCAGTCGGTGATGTTCTCGCGGCGGTGGGTGCCGTCTTCTCTAATCTAAGAGGAATTTTCTTATTCGATCCCTTAGTCGTTGTAAGTCGGAGGTTTCGCAGTCCCAGATAACCAGGCAGGCCCAGCCAGATTGCGGAGCTTGGAGCGGTTTTTCCTGTCTCGTTTTCTGTTGTTCGCGAGCTTCGGCGACCAATAGTCATTGTTCGACTTCGGTGTCCGGCCGTCAATACAACCTCGGTGCTGATGCCAAAAGCAGCCGTGAACGAAAACGATTTTCTGCTTGGATGGAAACACGAGGTCAGGACATCCGGGCAGATCTCTACGGTGCAGGCGGAAGCGATACCCTAAACGATGCGCCAGTGAACGGACAATAAGCTCCGGTTTTGTATTGGCGCTCCGAATGCGCCGCATGTTCTCGCTTCGGCACCCGGCGTGAGACTTACTCGTGTTCAGCCTGCGACTCCTCCTGTTCGTAGATCGTCTCTTCGTCGTAGTGATTGCGGGCACGTTCTAGGGCTGACCCAAAATCAAGCGACTCTGTACGGCGGGCGTTAGTCTGCTGAACATCGCACCAGTGCATGAGGCCTGCGAGAAGGTCGCCGAGCACCGTCTCAGGGTCAATCTGCACATCTGCGCTCATCCCGGTGACGCTGGCAAAGCTGGCCACGGCCAACGAAGCCCACAATGCACGATCGGCATTGCGAGGGTCTGCATGGGTCTTGTACAGACGGCAGTTGACGCTGCGTATCCGGTTCCTGATCTCGCGGATTGTAGGACGATCTTCCATCTGTTCCTCCCTTTGTATATGGAGGGATCCGGTCGGTATCAAACCGAACCGACGTTTCCTTCCGAATCCCATCCGTTTCGATGTTCTAGTTTAGAACACATCCGATTTGCACGCAAAGTACTCTTTCCATGTGAAAAGAAAGCCTGCGCGGAAGAACATCGTCGGCAGGCGTGTGGCTGAAGCCCGCCAAGGCTGCGCGCCAGCGCTGACGCAGGATGCCCTGTCAGGGAAACTCGCTCGGCTCGGTATTCAACTCGACCGGCCTGCGATTGCCAAAATCGAGAACGATCTTCGCCACGTCCTTGACTACGAACTCAAAGCGCTCGCGGTGGTGCTGGGCGTTGAGGTCAATTGGCTTCTTGGAGATGAAAAAAGGTGAAAGACCCCATCTCTAAGCTGCGCACGGCCACGCGACGGGCCAAGTCCGACGTGGCGAATAAGCTGGTGAGTATGTGTCTTCACGAAATGAGTCGCAGGATCAGCCAAGACTGGGCGGTTAAAGTTGACGGGGAAGAATACGAGGGACTTGTCCGCGAGCGGTTTCATAACCAGTGCCCGTACTGCTCTTGCGACCTGACGATCTCCGAGTCTGTGATCGAACATCTCGACGGCATGAACCGTTACCGCGCAGGCCTCCACGTACCGGGCAACGTGCTGGTAGCATGCAGAAAATGCAATAGCGAAAAGCGTCGGGACGATTCATTGAGAATTCTTTCGTCTGCGGGCTCCGGTGGGAATCATTCTTGTCTCACGACGGCGCTCGTTGCGCTGCAACCTGCCTCACGTGTCGGTATTGGGCGGGCATCTGGGCGGATCAAAAAGAGAGAAGACTTCGATTGACCGAGAATCTAGAAAAAATTCGTTCCTTTCGGAGTGCGTTTTCGGAATTTCAGCAGGTTCTTCCGTCTCTCATGGAGACGCAGCCAGCGTTGTTGACGAAGCTCTACATCGATTGCCAAGCCTTTGCCGAAACTGAGATCAGGTCCCTCCTAGAAAAATTTGATCCGAAGCGGGACAGCCAGACCTGACATAGGAAGTCTGCTTCACTTCTTCGAAGGAGATCGTATGACAGGGGGCGAGCGGTAGAGCTACCGGATTAGGTTACTAGCCGACCAAAAGGGTCTCTGTCCAGTTTGCGGATTCGATAGCAGTTACTGCTACCTTTGTGCTCGAAATATCGAACACAATGGCGAGTGCAGGACTCAGCCAGTCACAGTTCTAGAACACAATCATGCGCATTGCAAAACGGGATGTGAAGTCTGTATCCGTGGTGTGGTGCATCATGCATGCAATAGGTTCATAGCGTTCATCGAGGCGAATCCGCAAGCCCATGACAGGCTCGTAACACCGTGGCTGAGAGAGTTTCTGTCAAAAGGAAGTTTGCCCGCGGCTTGAAAATGGGGGGCAAGGCAACCCGCCGGAAACGATGTCGACTCCCTTATAAGGAGAAGCGTCGAATTGCCGGATGTCCCCCTGGATCGCGTTCCATTTTGGTCTGTTGGCACGCAGGGTATTGCAGGCGTGGCGGTCCCATTCGACGAGGGCCAGGTGCTCAATGCCAGCCTGTTCAAGACCCAGAGCCTGACCACCGGCTCCAGCGCACAGTTCGAGTGTTGTCAGCGTTTTCATTTTGGAGATGCTCCGTATCTTACCCGATGGGTCTGTGCAAACCTTCTGCCAATTTGACGATGTCGAGCCGCACTAAGGGAGTGGGGTTGCGAATCGCAAAAACGGCCAGGACGGAGTATGCGACGCTGCAAAGAATGGGACTTCCACTTCGTTGTTTGTGAGACGGCGTGATTAAACGGCGGCGGCCAGTTCAGGAATGCGTTCGGAGAACTCGACTACGGCCTGTTCCCATTCCTCGATGTGAGGGGCTTTGTAATCGAAAAACTGGGTGACGATTTGGACGAGGACGTCGGGCTGGGAGATATTCTCGTCGGCGATGCGGGCTCCGGACTGGTAGAGGACGGCGCGCTCGGGAGCCTGGAAGATGATGTTGTCGCGGGGATAGCCTTTCTCCAACTTGGCTTTGATTTCGCGGTCGAGATCGTCTTTTTCGTCTTTGGCTTCCCAGTAGCCGTGGGCGAGGTGGAAGGTGTCGAGGAGCGCGCCGTCGACGCGGATGGAGGAGTGCTTGCGTTTGATCTCGAATTCGGGGACGAGGGTGAGTTTGAGCTTGCGTCCGCAGGTGGCGAGCAGGTCCTGGAAGGCGCTGCGGACGGCCATTTCGTGGCTTATGTGGAGCTGGCCGAGTTGATGGAGTGCGGCGTAGTAATTCTTGACCGCAGCGTGCGTCGGCTTGAGGTTCAGCTGCTGCATGGCTGAAGCGTAAGTTTACATGCGTTGGCGGCGCTGGGGAGTTGTCTATTCGGCAACACAGTCAGGAACAGGCCCACGAGAAGGAAGAAGCCGGGAGAATGCAGATTCCTCGCCGTTCTCGCCGCGCAAGCGCGGCTATGGACGACTCGGAATGACAAAATTAAAAGACCTACCGGGGCAGCTGAAGAGGTTTGCGGAAAAGGCGGCTGACACGCTCAAAAATAGCCACCGGGGCTAAAGCCCCGATTGATTCGAGCGACTTACGCGGCCCTGAAGGGCCGCTCTTCCACGGTTGTACTGACATTCATGCACGGTATTCCTGCACGGTTGTGCCGACATTCTTCCACGGTTGGACCGACATTCCTGACTTTTCCCGCAACCTATAAATCCGCGCTGAAAACAGGCCGGTTATCGCAGCGCAAAGGATGTCTTGAGACTGGACAGCTGAAGCGCTGCGCGGCCCAAAAGCCACAGCAGACCCGGTCTTCAGCGGCCTGTTAATTTCCAGTTAAAGTTTATACGGGTTGAGAGCAATCAGATGGCGGAACTCACGCTTAGTGCTACACTTACCCGGAATGTCTGGGCTTGCTGTCCACCTGGTAGTTTTCAATCACATCCCCGCATGCTAACAAGGACTGGATTATGGATTCATCTTCATCTTCGATGAACGGTAGGGCCGGAGATTGTCTCAACATCCCCAAACCCTCGCTGAGGTACGGCTCGACGACGCTGGCAAGTCTCATTCGCCGCTTGGGTTCTTTTGCACTCGTTGCGCTGTTGGCTTTATTCTGCTTTGCCGTTCATGCGGGCGCGCAAGGTGCCATCCCTGACCAACGGGGCCGCTCGCCTGAGTTGCGGGCGAAGACGGGAAAAACTCACAAAGCGAAGGCTGCGGATGCTAACTTTCCCAATTACGAAGTGCTCTACAGCTTCTGCTCCGCTGGTGGTACGAGCTGCACGGACGGAGAGTCGCCCCAAGCCGGTTTGATCGAGGACACTGCGGGCAATCTCTATGGAACAACAGATTCAGGTGGCACCAACGGGTTTGGCACGGTTTTTGAGGTGGACAATGGGGGTAACGAGACGGTGCTCTACAGCTTTTGCTCCGCCGCGAACTGCACGGATGGAGGGAGGCCTGCAGCTGGCTTGATCGAGGACACTGCGGGCAATCTGTATGGCACTACATCTTTAGGTGGTACTAACAGCGGCGGCACGGTATTCAAGGTGAACAGCACGGGTAACGAGACGGTGCTCTACAGCTTTTGCTCGGCTGCGAACTGCACAGATGGACAAGCCCCCTCTGGAGGTTTGATCGAGGACAGTGCGGGCAATTTGTACGGCACCACCTCTGGAGGCGGCGCGCATAACAACAGCGGCACGGTGTTCAAGGTGGACAGCACGGGTAAGGAAACGGTGCTCTACAGCTTTTGTTCTGTCGGTAGTACGCACTGCACGGATGGACAGTATCCCTCTGCTGGTTTGATCCAGGACGCTGCGGGCAATCTGTACGGCACGACATCTTACGGCGGCGCTAACACTAGTATTAATACTGCTGTGGGCGCGGTGTTCAAGCTCACACCTCCAGCACAACCGGAGGGCACCTGGACTGAGACGGTGCTCTACAGCTTTTGCTCTGTTGGCAGTTACCCGAGTTGCCCGGATGGCATGCAGCCCAAGCTGGTTTGATCCAGGACGCTGCGGGCAATCTGTACGGCACCACATTTTACGGCGGCGCTAACGACGCTGGCACGGTGTTCAAGGTGGACAGCACGGGTAAGGAGACAGTGCTCTACAGCTTCTGCTCTTTTGTTGGTTCCGACTGCATGGACGGATCGTATCCCATAGCTGGTTTGATCCAGGATGGTGCAGGCAATCTATATGGCACCACAGCTGGAGGAGGTGCTAACAATGCTGTTTACGGCGGCGGTGGCACGGTGTTCAAGGTAGGCGGCGCGGGTCAGGAGATGGTGCTCTACAGCTTTTGCTCGGCTGCGAACTGCACGGATGGACAGTCCCCCTCTGGAGGTTTGATCGAGGACACTGCGGGCAATTTGTACGGCACCACGTGGGATGGGGGCGTTAACGGTGGCGGCACAGTGTTCAGGCTTGCAACGTCCGTGACTACCACGACGCTCGCGTCTTCGCCGAATCCGTCGAGCTACAATCAGCCAGTAATTTTCACAGCCACGGTCAGCGGAACGAACGGAATACCCACTGGGAGTGTCACCTTCTACAATGGCACAACATCCCTGGGAACGGGAACGCTGACCAGCGGCATAGCGACATTCAACCCGTCTACATCCGCTTTGCCAGTGGGCAGCAATTCGATCACGGGTGTTTACAGCGGTGACAGCAATAATGCGGGCAGCACGTCGCCGGCAGCGATTCAGACGGTCAACAAGGCGAGTCCCATCGTGACGCTGAGTTGCTCGCCGAATCCAGCAGCGGTTGGGCAAAGTGTGACTTGCACGGTGGCGGCGAGCGGCCAATATGGCGGAACGCCAACCGGAAATGTCACCTTCTACAACGGGACGGAAATGCTGGCGACAAGGCCGCTGGGCGGCGGCACGGCGAGCTACAGCACGACGTCGCTGACGGCTGGTACGCACTCCATCACAGCGGTCTATTCGGGAGACTCCAACTTCAATGGCGGTACATCACCGGTGGTGAGTCTGGTGGTGGATGGTGGCACGATCGTCACGACAAAGACAGCCCTGACATCGTCGAAGAATCCGTCCTTGCTGGGAGCGAGTGTGACGTTTATCGCGACCGTGACGGCGAAGAGCGGAACAGCAGCGGGGATGGTCGCGTTCTACGATGGCACGACGCAACTGGGGACGGGAACGTTGAATTCCAGTAACGAAGCGACGTACAGCACGAGCACACTGACACCGGGCTCGCACACGATTGAAGCGGCATACGCGGGGAACTCCGAGTTCAAAGCCAGTTCCAAGACGCTCACGCAGAAGGTGGAGGAGACAACGACGACGACGTTGACCTACTCGCCAAATCCTCCGGTGGAAGGACAGGCCGTCAGCTTCACGGCGACGATAACGGCAACGAGCGGGATTCCAACCGGGAGCGTGAAGTTCTACAACGGTGCCACGCTGCTGGATACGGCGACGTTGAACTCCAGTGGCGCGGCGACGTACAGCACAAGCACGCTAACGGCGGGCAAGCACACGATCAAAGCAACGTATGTGGCTACCGCTCCGTTTGAGGCGAGTTCGGCGAGTGTGAAGTTGACTATTCCGTGAGGAAGGTTGAGCAAGGGGCCGCAGCTTTACCTCAGCGGCTGAAGCCGGCTCCGAGAGCTAGCGAGTAATCGCAGCGGTGAACCGCTGCGCCACCCAAAAACAACCCCCAACCCGGCTTTTCCACAGCCTGTTCACGCGCACGTTTCCACGCACGTTCTATGGCCCGGCGAGCATGAAGACCGGATTCTGCGGCGGGTTCTGGGTGCTGGGCGGAATCGGGCTGCGCGCGCTGGACGGCGCGTTGGCATTTTCCGCATACGTGTCGGTCGAGGTGTAGATGATACTGACATTGCCGCCATCGCAACTCGAAAGATAGGCGCGCGAGCTATCGCCGGCAGCCGCCATATTCCAGCGGAAACCGCCGCCGGTGGGCCCGATCACGTCCCGCGTGCTGGTGCAGACCGGAACATAGTAAGTTCCCGCGATGGTCGCGTCCTGAACCCCAGGGACGGGAATCGAAGTCTCGATTGTGTTGTTGGTGGTGTCGATCACGGTGACTTGCGGACAAACGTTTCCAGCACCGTCCGAATAGAACGAACCGACATAAGCTCTGCTGCCATCGGGAAGCGAGGTAACCGACATCACCGAAAGCGGGCCCGTTGAGGTCGCGGAACAAGGATCGGAAGACAGGCGCGAACTGGGCGGAACAGTGGCAATCCCGGCAATTGTGCCGCCGGGAAATGTCTGATCCTGTGGAACCTGTTGCGAAGTGTCCACGATCACCAACTCGTCGCCTCCCGGGATATAAAGCCGGTTCAGGATCACGTCATACCACATGTAAGTGGAACCGGGGGCTTGGACAATTGGAGAGTAATTGTCGCATCAACTGATCGGGGCCGGCCGTCGTCGATGTATCGATGTAGGCAAGCGTGCCATTGGCTTCGAGTACGTACACTCGCTCGCTGTCGGTGCGTGCGGAGATCCAGATGGGCGGCGAAGAAAGCGGAAGCAGCGCGGAGCCTGCCGGGCACGTGCCGTTGACGCAGATCTGACGCGCCGAGCGGTCCTTGGTATTGAATGCGCTGATCGTGCCATCGCCCTGGTTCGCTACGTACAAGCTTCGTTCCATCCGGCGTCTCCGCCATCGCGACCGGATTGTTGCCCACCGGGACTGTGGTCAATGGCGTTCTGTAGCGTGTTGATTACGGCGACGGACGGAACAATCGTCCCGCCAATGTTGTTTTGATTCGGGGGCTGGAATTTCGGCATCAAGACATAGGCATAGATCGACTCGGTCGTGGCCACGAAGTTCGGCGCCGCAGAAGTCAAATTGCCGGAAGCGTCGTACGAGGGCGGCAAGGTAATCGTCGATCGTGCTTCCGATGACCGTGCCCGAGAAGGCAAGCTTGGTTACCGAATCTTGCGGGTTGGTGGCATTCGATTGGTTCACCGCCAGCATTTGGGTCGCGTTCTGCCACAGGCCATGCACCGGGTTCAACCCCAGATTCTTGATGCTGACCTCGCTGTCGCCGGAGACGTCGATCACCATCGCGCTGCCGTCGACGGCGGTTCCGTTATCGCTGAGCGTGACGATGGTATGGGAGGCGGCGGGATTGGGGAACTTCGGAGGATTGGGAATGATGATGGGGCGGAATGTCTGTCCACACCCGGTGCAGATCGCAAAAAGGCACAGTACCGTTCCCAGACGCACAAACCGCTTCATGCAGACTCCATCATGAGGTTAGATTCACGGAACGGCTATTGTAGCGGCAATCGGCGCTTGAGGGGAAATCGCGGCGGGGGTCATCAGGCGAGCCGAGTTCTTTTCTTCACCACGGAGACACGGAGGCACAGAGGCACGGAGAAAATCAAACCACTCGGCTAAACCCCTGACAGTACGGGCTCAGTCCTGCGCCAGCCAGGCCATCGCTTCCGTGAGGCTCTTGAAAATGGGGAATTCGCGGCCGGAAAACTTGGCTACGTCTCCGCGGACCGAGGCAGCGAGCGAATCCGCTCCGATCCACGCCGCTTTCTTGATGTACGGTTTATCGAAGATTGCGGTTTCCTTCATGGTGCGAATGGCATCGTCGTTGAGCGACGCACCCGTGAAATCCGCCAGCAGGAGCACGGAATGCAGCGGCTGCGAGGTCACATGGTCCGGAAGCTTGCGCACAACTTCTTCGACCTGGGATGCCGAACAATAGGCCAGATCAACACTTAGAATTTTCTTATCCTGATAGGTCACGTACCGAATATGTTCCATCGAGAGAAGGCCTTTTCCTTTCTCGGGACCCAATTCACCCTTTGTTTAGAGATACACAACCCCGTTGCCTTACATCATAAGCCCGTTGTCAACCCCGGCAACGGATTGCACGAATGTAAGAGGAAAGTAATGCCGCGGTTGCAGGATGTAAGCGGCTTGAGAGAACGCTTAATGGCGCGCGCTGACAAAAACCAGACGGAAATCGGCGAACAAGTGGCGGTGGGTTCGTTTGCAGGGATGTTTCGACTCCGCCGAGGCTGGACGCCTCGGCTGCGCTCAACAAGACAGGCAAGGGATGATCGTAGTAAGAACGATTATCCTGCAACCGGCGAGCCTATCCGCGCTTTGTTTTTCGGCGCGCCTCTTCGCCGGCCACTCGCTTCTCGGAAGCCGCCGGCTTCTTCGCGTTCTCCAGGCTCTGCTTGAGCGCGGCCATCAAATCGACCACTGGAGCAAGTTTCTTGGGCTGCTCGACGGCTTGCACTTCTCCGCCTTCGAGTTTGGTTTCGATGAGCTTTTTCAGATTTTCCTGGAAGGTATCGTGATATTTCTCCGGGTCCCATTCGCCGGCCAGCGCCTCGATGAGCTGGTGGGCAACTTTGACCTCGGCATCTTTGAGTTCGACCTCGGGAGCGCCGAATCCTTCCACCTGGCGGACTTCTTCCGCGTAATACATGGTGTGGAGCATCATTCCGCCGCTGTGCGGGCGCAGGAAAACCGTGTACTCGCGGTTGTGCATGGTCAGCTTGGCGATGGCGACGTACTCACTCTCCTCGAGCGCCTTGGTCAGCAGCGCATAAGGCCTGCGGCCGGCTTCCTCGGGAAGCATGTAATACGACGATTCGAAGTAGACGGGATCGACCTCGCTCGACTTCACGAATTCGAGAATCTCCATGGTCTTGGCCGTCTTCGGCTCGATCTTCTTGATCTCTTCGGGGTCGATGATGACGTATTCGTCTTTGCGGTATTCGTAACCCTTGACGATCTCGCTACGGTCAAGCACCTGATTGTCGAGCGGGCAAATGAGCTGCTGCTTGACGCGGTGATGGTCTGTCCGGTGGAGCTGGTTGAACGAGATGCCGCTGGAACGAGCGCCGGAAAACAGGCGCACCGGCATGGAGATCAATCCGAAGGTAAGATAGCCAGACCAGACCGAAGCTGCCACAGTTCCCTCCCCACGAAGAAACGCAATCAATATTAAGACTCAAAAAGCTCAAGGCGCGGTGCAACTCGCGATCACGTTTCTGCCCGATCCGTGTTCCGACTTCGACCGCGCTGTAGAGACGAGGCTTGCCTTGTCTCTGGCGTACAGCAGTTTAGCCTATCGGAGCTTCGATTCCTCCGCCAGATTACGGTACGAATCCAAAGGCCAAGCACTACATGACGTGGTGCAAGCCTTCCAGCTACCGAATATAGTGTTGGCGAGCGCGGGTCTGGCGGTGTACGGAGAAATTGCCGAACGCAGATTAAGTCCGGCGTTTCACGCGGTCAAGGAGCGCGAAGACGAGGATTCCGAGTACAGCATTGGCGGCTCCGGACCCGATCTCATGGGGCCAGCTCCACTCCATGCGCAGGCCGACCAGACCGCGGGCAATCACGAAGAAGACAATCTCGTGCACCACGTAGAAAAAGATGGTCAGCAGGAAACGGGCGCCGGAATTCTCCACGTCAATCTTGATTCCGAGCGACGATGCGCCGAATCCGACCACGGTTTTCGAAATGCCATAGAGCCCGATTGGCTGGTGCGTAAGCGCATCCTGCAAAATGCCGATCAGGCCTCCGGTGAAAAGGCCTGCCAGCGGACTGCGGCGCGCGGTGGCGAAGCCGATCACAACCAGCAGCGGGAGATCGAAGACCTTGAAGAACGGAAAGCGCAGCGGCAGCCACGCCTGTAAGAAGACTGCGATGAGCGGAATCAGGATCGTGGCGGGAATGCTAAACCGGTAGACCTCAACCTGCTCGCTGTTCGTGTAAGTGATGGCCACGTTACTGGGGAGTATCCTGCGACGCAGGTTGCGGTTTCGAGGTTGTGGTTGAGTGAACCGGCTTCGCCGCGGGTTTGGCTGCGGTGCTGGCAGTCACTGCTGGCGTGGTGCGAATGGTTGCCGAGGCGGCAGTCGTCGAAGCGGGAGTCGCAGAGCCGACCACCGAACCGGACCCCAAAGCAACGTTGGAAACAACGGTTCTCTTCACCGCCGGGCCAGGATTCACAACCGCAGCCGTGCCAGGGACTCCAAGGCTTGAGACAGCAGTGTGCGGGGTATCGGATTTTGGCACTGATGGACTCGCGGTTCCACCGGTTGGCGACGCGTTCGGAGAGTGGGACGGGGTTCCAGGCGCGGACGGAAGCTTCGAATTGGTTTCGGCGGCCTTGGGACCATTCGCATAGGGTACAGCGCCAGCGGGGGTTGCGGCTCCGGCCGCCCCCACCACCGGACCCTTCCCCGCCCCTGCGGGGCCAATCTCCGGTTTTGGAGGAACCGTCGGCAAGCGCTCGGCCAGAATATCGACGGCGCGCGCGGGACCACCCTGTTCGGGCTCGGCCTGCCGTTCGTCAACTTTGGTGACGACCAACACTTCTTCAAGACGGCTGAGGTTCGCCGCTGGCCGCACGCGTATGTTCAGAAACAGATCTCCGCCGGGATTGGCGCTAGTCACCGTGCCAACGGGAAGGCCCTTGGGAAAAATTCCATCTCCTCCGCTGGTGAGGACTTGTTCGCCCGTCGGCACCGTTTCATCGCTCATCACTTTTTCAAGCACGACGTCGCCGGAGGGCGTACCGCGAAGAATCCCCTGGAGCCGCGACTTGTCGAGAATTGCCCCGACGCCGCTGGTTTGATCGTCGATCAGGAGCACTTGCGACACCGAACGCTCCAGCGGATTGGAGCCAAACACCTGAAGCACCTTGCCAACAATGCCGTCCTTGGTAATAACGGCCATGTCGGGCCGAACGCCCTCGCGCGCGCCTTTGTCGATATAAATCGAGCGCGACTGCTCGCTGCCGCTCCATCCGATCACCTGCGCGGCCATGGTCTGCGAGACGAATTGTTCCTTGAACTCAAGAAGCGATTGCAGACGGTGTGCCTGATCCGCATCCTGGGTCATCCGGACTTGTCCCAGGCGCAGCTGCTGAATTTCCTGCTTCAGTTCGCGATTTTCCGCGCGCACGCCTCGCAGATAGAGATAGTTATGCCAGACGTTTGCGCTTGAAGTTTGAATCCAGTGAAGCGCCTCTTCGAAGGGACTCACCGCTCCTACCGCCCACACGCGGATCAATCGCGTTGGTTCGCTGGCGGTGGTGCGCCGAACCTGAACGGCGAGTCCGAGCACCTGGGCAAAGAGCACGCCCACAAGCACGATCAGGTTGCGATAGCGGCCAAGGATGTCCATGCTTCGGTACCCAGTACCCAGTTGCCAGTATCCAGCGTCTTTGCACCCGATTTCGCTTTTATCACTCGCGTCGAACCGATGGACCCACTGGCTCGCCGATTTTCCTGGGTACTGGGTACTGGGTACTGGGTACTCGTTTTTACTCGATTGAAATCTTACGCAGCAGTTTGAAGTCGCTGAGCATTTTGCCCGTACCGAGCACCACGCTGCATAGCGGATCGTCGGCAATCGAAACCGGAAGACCAGTTTCTTCGCGGATGCGCTTGTCCAGATTCTTGAGTAGCGCGCCGCCGCCGGTAAGTACGATGCCGCGGTCGCTGATGTCCGCGGAAAGCTCGGGTGGCGTGCGCTCCAGCGCCACTCGGATCGCGTTCATGATGGTCGAGACACATTCGCTGAGTGACTCGCGAATTTCGCTATCGTCGACAGTGATCGTCTTCGGCACACCCTCAATCAGGTTGCGGCCCTTGATTTCCATGGTGAGGGGCTTGTCGAGCGGATACGCGGAGCCGATCTCCATCTTGATCTGCTCGGCCGTGCGCTCGCCGACCAGCAGGTTATATTTGCGCTTCAGATAATTCATGATGGCTTCGTCCATCTGATTGCCGGCCATGCGCACGGAGCGCGAATAAACGATGCCGCTCAGAGAAATGACTGCGATGTCGGTGGTGCCGCCGCCGATATCGACCACCATGTTGCCGCTGGGTTCGGTAATGGGCAGGCCCGCGCCAATCGCGGCAACCATGGCCTGCTCGACGAGATGCACCTCGCTCGCTTTCGCGCGATACGCGGAATCCATGACAGCGCGCTTTTCCACTTGCGTAATTTCCGAAGGCACACCGATCACGATCCGCGGATGCACCAGCATCTTGCGGTTGTGCGCCTTCTGGATGAAATAGTTCAGCATCTTCTCGGTGACTTTGAAGTCGGCGATGACGCCATCTTTCATCGGCTTGATGGCGACGATGTTGCCGGGCGTGCGGCCGAGCATTTCTTTCGCTTCCTTGCCGACGGCCTCGACTTCGTTCGTGTTCTTGTTCAGCGCGACGATCGAAGGCTCGTTGACCACAATGCCTTTGCCACGCGCATACACGAGCGTATTGGCCGTTCCGAGATCGATCGCGAGGTCACTCGAAAACATGCTGAATAAGGAACGCAGGTTGTGACTGCGCGATGATCCGTTATGAAAACCGTTGTTTGACATGGCCGTACTTCTCTCTCTTGGGAAATCGATTATCCCCGGAACCCAGGTGTAGCTCAAACCCGGTGACAGTTTTGTGTCGGTCTTTCTATTCTACTTTGTTCTGGCGTTTCAATCCGTTGCCATCTCGGCACCCTTATTTCGTTCCGGCCCCATTCCGCTGTTTTCGGCAACCCTGGTCCGACACATTACTCTATTACTACCTTCGCCTGGCGAGTTTTCACTCCGCCCTTTGCATTCTGCGCCGTTACGGTGATGAGGTTTTCGCCATTCGGCAGAGGCGGGGTGAAATAGTGGAACGATCCATCGTCGGTGACCATGGGGACTTCCCTGCCATTGACCAGGACCCGTGCCCCAGCCTCCGTCCTGCCAACCACCTCGACCACGTGTCCATGTTGCAGGAATGGATCGATGTCGAGCGCCAAATCCACCTTTTCCTTGGTCTTGACAATGATCGTGAACCGGTTCTTTTCGCTTTCCACCGATTCATGCCCGGAGGCGTCAAAAGACTGGATCGACCAGTAGTAAGCGCCGAGCGGCATGCCCGTGACCACAACGCTGGCTGCGTCCACCTTGCGGTCCAACAGAAGCGACGAAAAATAGGGGTTGTGGGAGATTCGCAGCCGATAGCCGGAGGCGTTCGCCATCGGAGTCCATGTGAACTCCACTTGCTTCGCGCTTTCACCCGGGGTTGGCGAAAACCGGCATCATATTGCCTGGACTAATGGGAGTTGGCGGGCTGATATTCCTTTGGCCCGTTCCATGGTTTTGGAATCGCTTTTGAAACTCACTGCTCCCAACTGGCAGGCGAACCGTTTCGCCGTTGCACTAAATATCGCCGCACCTTCTCAACCAAAATCTCATGCTGATCGTCCTTGGGGCTGTTGTGCACCACGGCGGAGGAATCGGGCGCCAGCGAAGCCTTCGCGCCCGCCACAATCGCCTGCGATTTCGATCCCTGAACGTACGTCGCCGTGGTCAGGTCAACGGTGCCGGTGGTGACGGCGACGGCTACGTTCGTCTGCTGGTGGTCTTCGCGGAGTTCTCCTGAATGACGATGAGCGAATCCTGCTTGATGGTGTAGTTTGTGCCGTCGTTGAAGACAATTTTTGCCATGCCTTCGCCCGCGGTTTGGACTACATCTCCTTTTTCGAGGGGCACACTGTAGTCGGCTGTGATCCAGCTATTGCCGTTGCCTTTGCGCACACGCACCGTACCATCGAGCGCGGTAAAGTGCGCTTGCTTTCCAACGGTCGCGGAGGGTGTGCTCAGAGAAGGTGCAAGTCCGGCTACCTTCTCAAGCAAGTCGCTGGAGAGTTTTCCCGCCGCTTTGACCGTCGATTCCGTGGCTCTGGGAAATGCGAGGTGAAGCAACGCTACAAAAACCAACAGAATGCCCAGCAGCATGAAGACCACGCTGCGGTAAGTCACCGTCTTCCAGGCGACATACACACCCGGTTTAGCCTGCGGCTTCGGCACGAACTCCTGCTGCCCTCACTTCGCGAAACTTGCGAGAAGATGGATTATTGTCAAACTACCTAATGATAATCCTTGCGGGTGGGGTTAAAAGAGCGGGGTCATGCGGGGAAGGGTTACGAAAGTGATCTCGGCACAGGGCGCAAATGGACAGTCTAGTAGTGTCCTTATTTAGATTCCACCACGGAGTCACGGAGACACCGAGAAAGGCAACTGCCTGGCAAACCCTTATTCTTGTAGTTTTGTAATGGGTTCAAGTTTTCTGCGTGATCACTGAAAAAGTAGATTAGGACACTACCCGACAGTCTCCCTGCCTTGCCGCTCTCCAATCCGGTTGTTAGCATAGTCACTGACGGAATTCCCAGCTCTACTACTTCCCAGGAGGCCCCTATGGCGACCGACACCATGACCAAGCCCGCGATCGACGGCGCAACCACCAAGACCAGAGTCTTCAAGAACTTCATTGACGGTGAGTGGGTCGAGTCCGTCAGCGGCCGCACTTTCGAAGACCGCAACCCCGCTGACACCCGCGAAGTCGTCGCCATCTTCCAGCGTTCTAACAAAGCCGATGTTGACGCCGCCGTGGATGCGGCCAAGCGCGCCTATGCGAAATGGCGGCTGGTACCAGCGCCACGCCGCGCTGAGATGGTCTTCCGCGCCGCCGAAATTCTGATGGAGCGCAAGGAAGAGTACGCGCGCGACATGACGCGCGAGATGGGCAAAGTTCTGAAAGAGACGCGCGGCGACGTACAGGAAGCCATCGACGCCGCCTATTACAATGCCGGTGAAGGCCGCCGCCTGTTCGGTCCGACAGTGCCTTCGGAGTTGCCCAACAAGTTTGCCATGGCCGTCCGCCAGCCCATCGGCGTCTGCGGCATGATTACGCCCTGGAATTTCCCCATGGCCATCTCTTCGTGGAAGCTCCTGCCCGCCGTAGTCTGCGGCAATGCGTGTGTGATCAAGCCCGCCCAGGATACGCCGCTCTCCACGTTCAATCTGGTGCAGGCGCTCACCGACGCAGGCATCCCCAAGGGCGTCATCAATATTGTGGCTGGCTTCGGCTCTGAAGTGGGCACGCCGCTGACCGAGAATCCCACGGTGCGCGCGATTTCGCTGACGGGATCGTCTGCCGTGGGTGGGATCGTTGGCGCCACGGCAGCCAAGAGTTTCAAACACTGCTCGCTCGAACTTGGCGGCAAGAATCCTATGATTGTGCTTGACGATGCCAACCTCGAGCTCGCCATTGAAGGCGGCCTCTGGGGCGCGTTCGGCACCACCGGTCAGCGTTGCACCGCAACCAGCCGCATCATCGTGCAGAAGGGCGTGTATCGCGAGTTCATCGACAAGTTCGTGGCGCGCGCGAAAAAGATCAAGGTCGGCAACGGACTCGACGAGACGGTTGAGATGGGTCCGGCGGTCAATGAGAATCAGCTGAAGACCGACCTGAGCTATATCGAGATTGGCAAGGAAGAAGGCGCGAAGCTGATGTGCGGCGGCAATCGCCTCGACAAAGGCGAGTACGCGCACGGATGGTTCTTAGAACCGACCGTGTTCACCGACGTCGATCCCAAGATGCGGATTGCGCAGGAAGAAATCTTTGGCCCGGTGGTTTCGATCATTCCGTGCGACAGCCTGGAAAATGCGATTGAGATCGCGAACAACATCGAATACGGCCTGTCCTCGGCGCTGTACACCAAGGACGTAAACAAGGCGTTCGCGGCGGTTCGCGACCTTGAAGCAGGAATTACGTACATCAACGCTCCAACAATTGGCGCGGAAGTTCACCTGCCCTTTGGCGGAACAAAAGCGACCGGCAATGGCCACCGCGAAGGCGGCATCGGAGCAATCGACTTCTACACCGAATGGAAAGCCGTGTACGTGGACTACTCCGACAAGCTGCAAAAGGCGCAGATTGACCGAGTGGAGTAACCGATAGAGTGAAGTAATTGATTACGTGAAGTAATCGATCACGTGAAGTAGTTGATCGCGTGGAATAATTCCACACCTTGTCATCCTGAGCGAAGCGAGTGCTGCGCAAAAGCGCAGCACCCGCGCAGTCGAAGGACCCCGTGTTCGTCTGCGTCACCACCGGCCCATCAAGGCATTCTCACGAGGCTGCCACACCGAGTTCGGGGAGAACGGAAAGAGACGGGGACGTCACCCCTCAGTTCATTGCTAGTAGACTTTAAACAATGAGCTTGCGGCGACCCAAATACATCTTCGATGTTCACATTCCCTCCTACGTACAGAGCGGCAAAATTCAGCCGCACGATTGGAACACGGTTCTACGGTACATGTCGCAGTGCGCTCGCTACGCAATCTGCTCGATCACCCTTTACGAGCTAATCGCTGCGATTGACGGGGGCGACGATGCTCACTTTCCTGAAAGACGGGACCGGCTGAAAATCCTGTACGAGCCTGCTGGCCGCGAGTTGCTCCCACTGGCTGCCGATTTCGTTCGTTCCGTTGTGTTCCGTCAACCGATCCGTGCTCAGGCATTCCAACCCAGAAAGCTAAAGCGGTGGGTCGAAGTGATCTTGCATGCTCAGACCAAAGCAGAACTGCGAGATGGGCAAGTCATGGTGCGCGGACGAAGTTATGGGTCAGATATTTCGCGACTTGTGGAACACGTTCATAAGGGCAAAAAGCAGGACGCCGAACGATTGGAGAAATTGCGACGTGGTGAGCGTCAGCCGTCAACTCCGAAGACTTGGGCCGTGCAGCTACTCTCGAGGATGGATGTTTCTGCATCCGATGACAACGTCATGACGATCCTATCGACAATGGACGCTGCCTGGAAATATGAACTTGCTCGATACGATTTGGCGGAGAAAAGTGCTTACAATTTCCTCAAGAAGACCTCTGACTGGCTCGACAGCCAATTGCTCTTTTACCTCGCCGATCCTGTGATTCACTTCATCACGTTTGACAGTCGGCTAAAGGATCGAACAAAGGGTAGCACCCAGTCGAACCGCATACTTCACTTTGACGACCTGCTAGCGAAGGCAAAAACCACATCCTGACGGCCAGCGAAAAATTGTCAGAAAGGCCCCATTTCTCTCCCGTCCTCGGCAGTGCCCCAGGTTCGCGTCCCTTCTTTGGACGCTAACCTGAGTGGACGGCATTTCGCGCGCGCTTTTCGAAGAGCGGAATTTCACACTGTCGAAACCCACCACGCTATTCTCAACTTTTTTTCATCACATTTCTCCCGTACCCCCATCACAGATTTTCAGCTACAACCGGCGCGACAATATTTTCGCTCGACCACACCGCGCGTGTGGTCCGCTCCAGAGCGTCGGTCTCAACCGGGAGGCTCATTTACTCTTTGATAAACTTTGCGCCTCAAATAAATTCGCCGTAATTAATTCGAATTTCCGCCCGGCTGTCTACGAAAGTAGCCTACGAAATGCCGCCAAAAACGCGATTTTGAATGCTAACTCCTTTCCGCGGAAGCCTTTGCAGCTAAGTGACTGCTGTTCAATGGTTTCCGGCAATTTGAGGGGGGAGGGGAGGGGGGTATTCCCTATTATTTTTCTGGTAACTAGACGTTGTCCTGCCTGCTGCGGCGCTGGCGTACGAAGACTTGCTTTTCTCGGCGTCTCGGCGGTGGTAAAAAACGCGGGGAGTCCCCGCGTTCTCATGACAATATCGGGCCCATTCTCGATTATGATCTACTAGTAAGAACCTATGAGCAGGATACGCACAACCGGGAAGAGTCTCCAAATGGCGCTAGGGGTGTGCCGAGTGGTGAGCCTGGGCCTGGGACTGACACTGGCACTGATTCCGCCCACGGCGGGCGCGCAACTACTGCAACCAGAACAACAGCAACAACAGCAAATGGTCATCCGCTTTGTGCGCGATCCCGATCCTGCGCCGGACCTCAAGGTCAAAGACCTCGACGGAAGAGAACTCACCCTACAGGCGTACAAAGGCAAAGTGGTGCTGCTCAACTTCTGGGCCACATGGTGCGGGCCGTGCCGCGCGGAAATTCCCGACCTGATCCGAATTCAGGACGAATATAAAGACCGCTTGCAGATTATCGGCATAGATGTCGACGATGACGACGCCGATCGTCTACGCGCGTTCGTGAAAGGCAAGGGCATCAACTATCCGGTGGCGATGACCTCGGTGCCGGTGCGCCTTGCCTATGGAGGCATCGGTGCGCTGCCCACGCTCTTTGTCATCAATCAGGAAGGCAAAATGGTGCAAAAGCATGTGGGGCTGTTCGATCCAGCGCTGTACGAGATCGAGGTTCGCGCCCTGCTGAACATGCCGATTCCGGCGAGAATAGAAACCTTTGAAGACACCGGTGAAGTATCTCTGAAGCACGCGGACCGCGCGACCATGCTGCCGGGAATCGACACATCAAAACTGACCCAGGAACAGCGCGCGGCCGCGTTGCACAAGCTCAATGCGGAAGCCTGCCCTTGCGGATGCAAATACACGCTCGCGCAATGCCGCATCTCCGATCCCGGATGCAAGATTAGCAAAGACCGCGCCGCAGCCATCGTGAGCGAAGCCGCAAAATTACCGTCCAAGGATGGACATGGAACTACCGGCGCGCCGACTTCGCCCGCGCCATCGGGAGCGGCCGATCCAGCATCGAAAGATCCGGCGATACCACCCGGGCGAAAATAGAACTTGCACTCAACACCCTCCCTGCCCATCGGCAGAGTCATGTTGGCGATAAATCCGGTTACACTCAAAACCCGCGTCGCAAGGTCAAAACGTGTAATCGCCTGTTCTCGACATTCACTGTATGTTGGTTTTGCAGTTCAAGATGTGACTAGGCAATGAAGGCATTCGTCGAATCATTCTCCTTTAGCTCAGGGGCCATTCTGATAGCCATCGTTTCGTCTGTCATCGTTTGGCTACTGTGCTCGGTCTTCCCAGGATCATTGCGCAAACTTTGGGCTGTGATCGTGCCCTTCGCTCTCGCGAATTGTCTTTACTGGTCTGCGGCTTCGTTTGAGGCCGTCGGGTCTGATTACAACAAGGCGCTCGTATGGTCCGACTATCGCATGTGGGCACCCCTATTCATTGTTGTGTGGTTTCTGGCTGGGGCCATTCCGTCGGCCGCAGTAGTACGTCTATTTTTCGGAAAGCGTCGCCTCCGCTAAGACTTGGTTGGCGCTTTATCGCAATCACACTCATCGTTTTTTCATCACATTTTTCCCGTGCCGCCATTACAGACCTGAGCCAAAATCAGTGCGAAGATTAAATCATAGCCTTAGGAGTGATCACGATGTCGACTTACGTTGGCGTTTATATCCGCCGCTCATCGCCCCCAAGCGAGAGGGTATTCAGCGATGGGCCGCAAGTCAGGAAGAAGTTGTATTTCTCGGCGCACTCTGCGTCTCGTCGGTGAATCTCACGCCCCGGCGGTGAATCTCACATACGGCGGTGACACGCCTCCCCAACAACCGGCTCGGGCTTTCGGTAGAATCGATCTGGAGATTTGATTGATGCCTACTATGCAAGTCCACGAAATCGCTCCCGCCACCCGCCTCGAAAACGTCCGCTACGCCATCCGTGATCTGGCCTGCATTGCCGATGAAGTCGCCAAGCAAGGACACAAGATTCTGCCGCTGAACATTGGCGATCCGCTCAACTTCGATTTCGCGACGCCCGCGCACATGATCGAAGCCGTCTACAAAGCCATGCGCGATGGCAAGAATGGATATTCGCCGTCCTCGGGCATCAAGCCCGCGCTCGAAGCCATCCGAGGCGAGGCGGCGAGGAAAGGCATCACCACCATTCAGGATGTATTCGTCACCTCGGGCGTAAGCGAAACCGTCGACATTTGCCTCGCTGCCCTGCTCAATCCCGGCGACAACCTACTCACGCCCTGCCCTGACTATCCGCTCTACTCGGCCGTTTTGGCCAAACTCGACGTGAAGCTCAACACCTATTACCTGAATGAAGAAGACGGCTGGCAGCCCGATCTCGACGACATCCGCAAGAAGATCACGCCGCGCACGCGCGGCATCGTGCTCATCAATCCCAACAATCCCACCGGATCGGTCTGCACGCGCAAGATGCTCGAGCAAGTCGCCGAACTGGCCCGGCAGCACAACTTGATTATTTTTGCCGATGAAATCTACGACAAATTGATTATGGATGACGATGTCCCGCACGTTGCGATGGCGAAGGTCGCGCCGGATGTGCCGGTCGTCACCTTTGGCGGCCTGTCGAAAAACTATCTTGCGCCCGGATGGCGGATCGGGTGGGGGATTGCCAGTGGCGATGCCGCGGCCATCAGGCCCTATATAGAAGGAGTGAACAAGCTTCTGCGTGCGCGCCTTTGCGCGAATCATCCCGAGCAGTATGCAATTCCTGCGGCACTCGATGGGCCGCAAGATCATCTGATCGAGGTAAAACGCAAGCTGCGCAGCCGCCGCGACCTGACCATGAAGTGGTGCTCGGAGACTCCGCGCGTCAGTTGTGTGGCACCACGCGGCGCGTTTTATGCGTATCCGCGTATCGACATTCCTGAGGGAGACGACGTTTTCGTCACCGAACTCATCCGCCAGAAGCACGTGATGGTCGTGCACGGCTCCGGTTTTGGCCAGCGGCCCGGCACCAAGCACTTCCGCATCGTTTTCCTGCCGGATGAGAAGACTCTGAATTCCGCCTACGCGGCCATAGCAGACTTCCTGCGCGAGCGCTACAAGTAAGCAGGCGAGTTGCGTTTAGCGGGCCCGAAATCGAGCGTCGACGCGGTGTTTCAACGGCCGGTACCCGTTGCGGTGGCGGGAACGACCTCTTCCCCAATGGAACTTTCGTAACTCCGCGTTCTGCCAGCCCTTCCCTATACTGGTTGGTGTTAAGAAACGCCACCAGCCAGTGATGCGCCCGACTTCTTTCGCAATTATCGCCTTCTTGAGCGCGACCCTTCTGTGCGCGCCCTTTGCTTTGGCGCAAAGTACATCGCCTGAAGCTCTTTACGACCGCGGAATGGATGCCATTACCGGGGTCGGATCCATGCAAAATGAGGCTGAAGGCGTCGATTACTTTCGCCGTTCCGCCGAGGTCGGTTACGGCCCAGCCCAGATCGCGCTCGGCTACTACTATGAAACCGGCGCGGTGATTGCTAAGGACCAAGCCCAGGCACTGACCCTGTACCGTAAAGCCGCCTTGGCCGGAGACCCGCTGGCCGCCTGGCTCGCAGGCCGCCTCTACTATCTCGGCAACGGCACGGCTCGCGACCTCGATGCCGCTCAGAAATGGCTCAAGATGTCCGCTGGCCAGAACAACGCCTATGGAGCTTACTTCCTCGGACGGCTGATGGCAGACCGCGACGCTACCAAGGCTCCCGCGCTCTACAAGATTGCCGCCGAGCAGGGCTTGCCGCAGGCGCAGTATTACTACGGAAAAGCGCTGAAGGAAGGGATCGGGATTGCCAAGGACCCTTTCAACGCGTATATCTGGCTCTCGATCGCGTCCGATGCTGGATACAATGCGGCGTCCCGCGATCTGCTCGATATCAGCACTGGCGGCTCTCTCACTGTCGATCAGATTTCAAGTGCCAAAGCCAAGGCACGCGACATGGAACAGATGGTGATTCGCGCCGTGACGGCGCGCGGTTGCTCGGGGTGGGATGGCGAGTTCGATGAAGTGCCCACACCGCCGCCACCGAAACTGCAACGGTTCTGCCATTAGAACCGGTTGCCAGTGGCCAGTGGTTAGTGGTCAGTGGTTAGCCCTTTCCTCACCCCCACCTGTGCCCCGCATCACAGACCGCCGTTCTCCGTGGGGCGTACTTCATTAGATAGGCCCAATAGTCCTTATTTCATTTGCGGAGGGATTCATGTCTACTCTTACCTACGACAAGCAAGCCGATCTGGCCGGACCTGGCATTGGGGATTACACCGAACTTGAACGTGTACTGCCCAACGACTATCGTTCCCTGCTCGACCGGCGTCAAACCCAGCAAGCCATTTTCCAGGTCAAACGCTACATTGAAGACAACCTGTGCAAAGCGCTCAACCTCATGATGGTTGAGGTGCCGCTGATCGTCGATGTCGATAGCGGCGTCAATGACATGCTCGATCGCGACGGCTCGCGCACGCCGATCGGCTTCCATATCTCGAACGACCGCAACCTGCACCCCATCGACGCACAAGTAGTACAAGCTGCGACGAAATGGAAACGGGTCGCGCTGAAGGAATTCGACTGCAAGCCCGGAGAAGGCATCTGCACAGACATGCGCGCCGTGCGCAAGGATTATTTCCTCGATCACGACCACTCGGCTTATGTCGACCAGTGGGACTGGGAGCGCGTCCATGACTGCCGAGGACCGCAATGTGGCGTTCCTGAAAGATATCGTCCGCAAGATCTGGAAAGTGCTGGTTGGAGCTGAGAAGTTCGCGCTCCATGTTCCCGCGCTGCGCGATCCGCGCTTCCCCAATCTGCCGGAAGAGCTGACCTTCCTGCACGCCGAAGAGATTCTCGACATGTACCCGAATCTTCCGCGCAAGCAACGCGAGACGCAGATTCTGCAGAAGTATCCTGCGGTGTTCATCATCGGAATTGGCTGGAAGCTCGAGGATGGTTATCCCGCACGAGATGCGCGCCGCCGATTACGACGATTGGGTGACCGACACCAGCGCCGAGACAGGCAAGGATACGCACGGCCTCAATGGCGACATTCTGGTTTGGAATCCTGTGACCAGGCGTCGTCATGAGCTGACTTCAATGGGCATCCGCGTAACCGCAGAAACGCTGATGCAGCAGTTGACAATCTCGAAGCAGCTGGGCAATCTTCAGTTCCCTATCACCAAGCGATTGTGAAGAACGAATTCCGCTCTCGATCGGCGGCGGCATTGGCCAATCGCGCACGCTGATGCAGCTCCTGAGAAAGGCGCACCTCGGCGAAGTCAGCGTCACCGTATGGCCAAAAATCCTGAAAGAGATTTGCGCCAAGAAGAATATCTTTGTGCTGGAGTAGAGAACATCGGGTGATTGAATCAATGAATCATTAAGTCATTGATTCAATCACCCAATCCCTACATCATCTCGCGTGCCCCACAAATCATGCAGGTGCACGACGCCGCGCACGCGACGCTCGTCATCGACCACGACCAGCGACGTGATCCTCATCTCTTCCATTCGCGCCAGAGCGGTCGCGGCGAATTCCTGCGGGCCAATCGTTTTCGGGGACCGCGTCATGCAATCCTGAGCGTGCAAATCGAGAGCATCTTTTCCGCTATGCTCAATCACGCGACGCAGATCTCCGTCGCTGATCACGCCGAGTAACTGGTCGTCCTCCACCACGGTGGTCATGCCCAGCTTCTTGCGCGACATTTCGTAGATCACATCCGACATCTTCGTCCGCGCGGTCACGCGCGGCACCGCTTCGCCCCAGTGCATCAGCGATTCCACTTTCGCCAGCCGCTTGCCCAGTTTGCCTCCCGGATGCAGGTTGGCAAAATCTTCTTCCTTGAATCCGCGCTTCTCGGAGAGCGCGACGGCAAGCGCATCTCCAAGCGCAAGCATGGTCGTCGTTGAAGCCGTTGGAGCCAGTCCCAGCGAACACGCCTCCTTGCTAATCGAGCAGTCGAGCGCAACATCCGCCGACGCCGCAAGCGTAGACGCACGTGTGGCGCGGGCGCTCTTGTCCGCGCTGGTCTTGTTCCCGCCCGCCGCTGCGCCAGAGGGTTTCCCCTTTTTCGGTTTGTCGTTGTGAGAGCGGGACGAGCCGGCGAATGCCTGCAACTCATCGCACGTCATCGCAATCAGCGGCACTTGCAGCCGCTTAATTGTTGCCAGCAAGAGAGAATCTCCTCGGTCTCGCCGCTCGCCGAAAGCGCAAGCACGACATCGCCGCGAACGATCATTCCGAGATCGCCGTGCAGCGCTTCCACGGGATGCAGATAGAGCGCGGGCGATCCCGTGGAGCTCAAAGTCGCGGCAATTTTTCGCGCAATGATTCCGCTCTTGCCCATCCCCGTAACCACCACGCGCCCCTGACACCGGAACAGCAAGTCCAGCGCGCGCTCAAAAGAAGGAGCCATTGGCCCAGCCAGCCGGTCAGCCAGCGCCCGCAAGGCTTCGGCCTCAATGCGAACTACGTTTTCACCCAGGTTTTTCATGAACCGGAAATGGTAGCAGAAGGAGCAGAGCATCGGGCGCCGAGGATCGCCACCAGACCATAATCGGCCTCGTGGGCGCGATCAAGTGAGAAGCATTTTCCTTCAATAAATATTGATTCGTGGCAATCCAAGTTCGCGGCCCCTGCGTACTCCACATGTTTCCCGCTATGTGCTTTCCGCATAACCGGGTGATCTGCTCCCAAAAAGTCACTTAGGAGGACTCCCATGGAACTCGACAGCATCGTGGACATCGTCAACAAGAATTTAGGCCGACGCAGGTTCCTGCAGGCCAGCAGCGTAGCCGGCCTTGGGCTGGCCGCGACCACTGTGATCGGCGCCAGCGCTCGGCCCCTGTTGGCGCAAGGAGCAATACATC
>CAWDPB010000160.1:0-75770 GCA_963804075.1 uncultured Acidobacteriaceae bacterium
TCTCACCGAACTCAGCCATACTCGCGTGAGGCCAGCTTGCCGGCCATGGCAGCAAGATTCCGCCCAGGTTGAGGAAGACATGCCGAAGAAGAAAAAGATTTTCAAACCCGAAGACATCAAAGAGGAAATAGAGGACTACGTTTTCGATCGAGACCCGCCATACGACGAATTGGATGAGGTTGGTGGTCCACACATGGTGATGACGGATATTTCCTACATTGAAATACTTCGGCAAAAGTCATCGGGCGACAATGTCATCATTGACGGGCAAGGTACGCTCGAAGTGACAACGGACATGGGCGACGGCGATTCCTCTGATGACGCATACCCCATAACGTTCAGTTACGAGTTCGATGCGGATGGGAAAATCGTGAGTCAACTCAAGCGTCACGTTGACACATCGTCGAGTTTCTTCGCGGGTTCCGAAGACTTTTATGGCGATTTCGTTGGAGCGACGGGTCCGAGCCAGGCAGATGTCTTTCGTGCCAGTCTACATGAAATAAAACATCGCCTTCTTCACCAACCTGATACCTTCCTTCGCAAGCTGCTCTTTGTCCATGTCATCACAGCCTTGGAGAGCTACCTCTCCGATTTCCTCATTTCAAAAATTCTGAAAGACAGAGCAACGCTTCGGAAGTTTATCGAGGAAGTTCCGGCCTTTCAGGAGCAGAAGATATCTTTTAGTGAAGTGTTCAAGATGAGGGCAGCGATTAAGAAGCGTGCGATTGGTCACCTAGAGACCGTTGTCTGGCATCGCTTGGAGCATGTAGGAAAGATGTACTCGAAGGTTTTGGGGATTGAGTTTCCGCCGGACTTGCGCAACATCGAGGAGGCTGTAAGGCTGCGGAACCTGTTAGTGCATCGTGACGGGAAATTAATTGGCATCAAGAAGCAAAAGACAGCGTCAGAGAAGGACATCGCTGCGGCAATGGAAGCGGTCGGAAAACTCATCGACCATATTGAGGGTAGCTGGTCGAAGTTGCAGCACAAACCGGAACCCACGATACCGAATGATATTGAGATTTGAGACTGTTGAGCAGAAGGACCCACGGGTCGCGTGCGCGAGATACTTGGCACGGTCAAGCGCTAGCGGGACAGGGAAGCCGCTCGGAGTCGGGGAGTATGTTGCTGCCGAGACTCTCGGATTGACCCTCGTGCCTGCCAGAACGGTCGGATATGACGCGCTACGAGGAACTGAACGGATTCAGATTAAAAGGCGAGCTTATGGAGCGAAGGCGAAGCCGGGACAACGGATTTCTCGAATCCAAATTAGATGCACCGTGCGATAACGTTCTCCTTGTACTGTTGGACAACGCGACACTCGAACCACGCGACTGTGTGAATCCTAATTTGCCAACGATGCCCTGTGTATCGACTCAGCATATAGGCGAACCACTTTCTTTTGTTCCACGCTCTATCAAACAAAGCATCACGACGGTGCCCTCGCCCATCAAATCCCGAACGGGGGTGAGGGATTGATCTCCGGTCAATTCAAACGGATATGTGCCTTCGGGCACCGCATAATCTCCCTTTGTGTAAAAGTGTCCACTTCGTGAGTCGAAGTCGAGCTCTCGGATCGTGCCCGACAGAGTATGCCGATCCCCAGTTGGAAGACGGGCGACAACGGGTGTCGTCTCTGCTAATTCGATGAAGCCACCGTGTTTGGCTTCCCTTTTGAGTCTCCTTGCAAGAGCTGCGAGTTCCCTGAACTCTGCCGGGCTCATTCTCTGCGTGCTTCATACTTGACCTTGAGCTGTGAACCATCGGGTGTTCGCACCTCAATTGAACTGCATCTCTCAGGATCAAGGTGTGCCAATATGCTGAATGCTGGACCGAGACTGTCCAATGCGGGCCTGCTGACCTCAAGTGCCGGTTGGTCTTCACTCGCCAGCACGGCGATCTCTTTGTTCGCACGCTCCACACGAGGGGCTTTCTCGCGTCGAAAGACCTTCCTTATGCGCTCCGCGAGTTCCAGGGCATCGTTCAAATGTTTGACGATTTGTTGCAGGGAATCTTGGACATCCACGGGACGACACTGTTCTGAGCAAATTGGACGACGCTAATGCCGATATCTTGTATGTATGATCCGGGCCTGGGAAACGCTCCCCGGCGTCCACCTTGAGATAACCATTTTCTTCCCCGAGAGGTTCTATCGCGTTCAGTGTCGCGTTCCGCAAGATCGCTGCTGTGTTGATCAGCATCGCGGATATCTCAAGAAGAGGGTAAGTTCGCCCAACTGCTGGACCATCAATCTCAACTGTCATCAGCCACTCACTGGTAAGGTCTTGGTCGGCCATAGGAGCAAGATTGTCCCACCTTTTGAAGAACGTTGCCAATTCACGCGAACACTGCGAATGTCGAGTTCACTTGTTTCTTGCTGCGGTCGGAAGCTCGTTTACGTTTCTGCAGGCATTTCGCCGAAACGGTTCGTCATTACTTTTCAGAGGGCAAGCGCCGTGGCGGTGACGTCAGCATCTTGGGTTTGAGAATCGCGCCGTGAGCCGTGGTCTGGGTTGCCCATAGCGCTTCTCGTTTTGCTCGGCAGTACTGGCATTTTCGGCGCTTGCGCCCAATGTTCCGGCCACGTCGTTAAGGCGCTTTTCAAGTGATCACTGAGCCGTGATCCGTTTGTGATCCGTTAGCACTGCTTACCACTGCCTTCCACTGCTTTACGGTGCCCGCCGTGGTCTCTATGTTGTTGAAACTACGTTTCGAGTAAATTCGAATCCCACTCTCTCCGCCATATTTTTATCCTAGTTGGTCCAGTAAAATCCAGAACCACAAGCCGCACAATTCGCAGCTTTTCTATTGGAACTCAAGGAAATATCAGGCGGGAGCCGATACGTTTTCCCCGGCAGGAACCGTGATAAATCGATCAGCAACAACACCCTCTTGTTTTCTCTGTACCGCTTGGGCTTCAAAGGCAAGATGACCGGACACGGTTTCCGCGCGGTGGCCTCCACCACCCTCAACGAAGCCCGTTTCAGACCTGACGTGATCGAGCGCCAGCTTGCGTACTGTGAACGCAACCAGGTACGGGATGCGTACAACCGCGCTGAATATCTGCCCGAGCGGAAGCGCATGATGCAACACTGGGCAGATTATCTCGATAGAATCGCGGCAGGGGCAAAGATAATATCGTTGCACGGCGGCGCGGCTTTTCCGATTGATTCGGAGGAATCATCACTTACTGCAGGAATCCTCCGTGGCGGCCTAGCCATTGGATTCAAGTTCCACATCCGCCGGACGTGCAACCTCGACAGCGCGGGGCTCGCTACCTCGAAGAACCCGCCGAACCCTGAGAACTAGTTCATCGGGCAGGAATGGTTTCTAACGCAGGTTAACGATCGAGCTCCTCGCGAGCCTTGCGGGCGATGAGACGAAAATCCTTCCGGTTCGCGTCTTCCTCAAGTTTCTTTAGTCGTTGCAGACCCGAAGCTCTCGAAGAACGAAGCTCCAGCCGGCCAAGATCCAGCCGGGCTTCGAATTCAAACTCCGTGTAGCCATCCCGGACGGACTCGCTGAGAACAGATTGCAACGCCTTCGTCGCAGCAGGCTCCTTGCCGGCGCGCGAGTTCACTTCGGCCTCAGCCAGAGTCGCCAAAAGATGGGTCGAGCGGTCACTAGTACGTTGGGCCAGAGCCAGGGCCTTGGCTACAGCGGCCTCGGCGTCTCCGATTTTCGACTGCGCCAGCAAGACGCGCGCGAGCAGAGCAGCGGATTGGCTTGCGCCGGTAGCCACCGTGTGCTGCTCAAACTGCGGGGCCGCCGCGCGAATCAGCGCCTCGGCTTCTGCCAGCGTGCCCTCCTCGATGGCGATGGTGGCGAGCACAATTTGGCTCCGGGCAATCTCGACTGGGTCGCCGAGTTCTTTCTTGGTCTTTAGGACCTGTTCCTCTTGATCGCGTGCCTGTGAAACTTGATCCCGAATCAGGAAGATTTGGGCGAAACCTTCCAAATTGAAAGCGCGGCCTTCCTTGTATCCGATTTTCTCGGCGATGGAAATTCCCTCTTCGTAGTATGACATCGCTTGGCTCACATCACCTCGCTCCACGAGAACACCGGCCAGATTCCCTAGCGTGGCGGTTACTCCGCGCTGGTCGCCGCCATCGCGGAAGCCCTGCAAAGACTTTTCTTGCATGCGGGTCGCGCCCATCAGATCGCCTAGATTGTCCAGAACGTTGGCAATACTTCCCATGTCGCTTCCAATGTTGGCGGGGTTTGCGCCGGTCTCCTGATCAATCCGCAGGGCCTGTTCATAGTAGCGTCTGGCTTCCTCCAGTCTTCCTTGGTCATAGTAAACATTTCCCAGGCTGACGGTAGTCGTGCCGATCTGACCGTCCCCGATTTTTTGGAATATGTTTAAGGCCTGTTGGTACGCGCTCTGTGCGCCCGCGAAGTCGCCTTTGTCGTACAAAATGATTCCGTACGTTTTTAATGCGTACCCCAGCACATGGGGGTTACCGGCGTTGGCAGCGAGATCGCGCCCTTCGAGGCCCATCTGAGCCGCCTTATTCAGATCGCCGAGCCGGTCCCATGCAAACGCTTCGGCAATCGTTGCCTGCGCCTGAAGCATACGCGAGCCTTGTGCCTTCGCCTTCGCCGCCGCTGTGGCCGCCGCTTTTTGGAATGCGCTGAAATTACCCGCGGCGTTTTGGGCCGAAGCCTCTTCCACATCAATACGAGCATCATCGCTTAGCGGTTTGGGCAAGGTTCGCATCTGAGCAATGGTGGCGAGCGAGTCCTTGGGACGCCCGGCCTTCCTCTGCGATGACGCCAAGCGCAGCCCGTAATCAAGATTGTCGGGAAAGAAATTTCTTAACGTGCGATAGATTTCTATGGCCGAGGGAAAGTCGTGAGCAAACTCGCGATAGCGTCCCTCCACCGAAAGATGTTGTTCGCGCGTCAGATTGGCCGAAAGATCGAACGCCTTCTTAGCCTCTTCTTCCGCCTTTTTGTCATAGCCGAGCTGGGACCAAGCCTGCGCCAGAGCCGCGTGCGAGAGCGCGTAGTTGGGATCGGCTGCGACCGCCTTCTCGAGGAGATCTCTGGCAGCCAGAGCTTCATAAGCTTGGAGTTTCGCCAGTCCTTCCGCATACAAACGAATAACCTCAGGGCTTGCCGAGGCGGAAGCCGCCACTTGCGATGCCTCCGTGGTGGAAACATCGGCGATTCCCAACTTCTTGCGCAAGTTGGCGCCACTCTGCGTTACCAGCTCGGGGAGACTGGATTCGCTTCCATCTTGTGAAATCACTGCAATGGTTTCGCCCTGCTGGGCGCTTTGCAAACGCACATCGACGCGGATCTTCCCTCCGGTATCCTTCCCGGTGTCAAGGTAGGACCCGAGGACAACGATGTCGCTACCTAGATGAGTACGGATCTTTTGCAACGTATCGCGGCTGTAGCTATCGGCGGCGGGTAGAGAAAGATCGATCTTCATGCGCGCGACATCTTCGCTCGAAACCACGCGCAGTTGTTGCCCTGCGGACAGTTGTGCATCCAGCATCTCTGAGAGTGCGGTCGAAATCCAGGCTTCGTCATCCCTGCCCGAAAGATTCTTGAAGCCGAGCACGGCCACCGCTGTGCGTTGTTTCGATTGCTGGGCTGCATCGTTGGACGCCGGGCGATGTAAGACTCGATCGCGAAGGCCGCCGACGTTTGCCCCAATAGCGACGAGTGCCAAGAGCAGGAAACCGGTAGCGACCCAGGCGCCGATTCCGCCGAGGGCCGGCGAACGACGGAGGTTCAGGCGTTCCAGATCAGCGTGCAGTTCTTTCGCAGATTGGTAACGGCGGTCCCGATCCCTTTCCAAGCTGCGCCGGAGGACGCTCTCGACGCCGGAAGGAACCGCGGGGTTCAGTTGTCGCACTGGGGCCGGTGAGCCATGCAGTACGGCGTCATGAACGTCAGCGCCAGTACTACCTCTAAAGGCTCGCCGGCCTGTCAGCATCTCAAACAACACCAGGCCGAGCGAGAACAGGTCGCTCCGCGCATCCAGCTTCTCGCCCCGTATCTGCTCGGGCGACATGTAGAAAGCAGTGCCCATCTTCGCGCCCGTCCGGGTCAAAGCGAGGACTTCTTCGCCCTCCGCCGCCATATCAGCCGTGAGGTCACTTTGAACATCTGGCTCTTTCTGGGGTTCTATGACCTTGGCCAGACCAAAGTCCAGAATCTTTACTTCGCCGCGGGCGGTGACAAAAATGTTCTCCGGCTTGATGTCGCGATGAATAATGTTCTTTTGATGTGCTGCCTCGAGCCCACCTGTGATCTGGATCGCCAGGTTCATTGCTCTGTTTAGCCGTGAATGACTGTCCATCTTGGAAGCACGTTCGATCCACTGCCTTAGAGTTTCACCCTCGAGCAGTTGCATCACGATGAAGGGCTGGCCGTCATGTTCGCCGAGTTCGTAGATGGAACAGATATTCGAGTGGTCGAGAGCCGACGCCGACCTGGCCTCGCGCTGCATGCGTTCAAATGCAGTCCGATCACTGGCGACCTCGCCGGGCAGAAACTTCATGGCTACGCGACGGCCAAGTTTGATGTCTTCCGCCTCATATACAACACCCATGCCGCCGCTGCCAAGCCGGTTCAGCACGCGATAATGAGAAACGGTCTCGCCCACTAGGGAGCGAAAAGTCATGGCAATCGAGGCGGGATCTGCCGTCTGCGTGGGCATGTTGGCAGGGCTGAAAGCAGGCGATTCCAGAAAACTTCCCGCCTGGCGATGCGAAGTAAGCAGCGACCGCACTTCTTCGAGGAGTTCGTTATCGTTGCCGCATTGCCGACGCAGGAACTCGTCCTGCTGCTCGACCGTCAGTCGCAGCGCCGCCTGCAGCAGGTTATCGATTCGTTTCCAGCGTTCAGCGTCCATCGGAATAGCCGCGAACCATCTCGCGATGCAGCCAGGCCCGAGCAGTGCTCCAGTCGCGCGCCACTGTGACCGCCGAAACTTCGAGCACCTCAGCCGTTTCTTCGAAATTCAATCCACCGAAGAATCGCAGCTCCACTACCTGCGCCTTGCGGGCATCGATCTGCGCCAGCGCCTTTAGCGCATCATCAAGAGCGACGACGTCCAGATCTCTGCCCTTTCCCTGTTCGAGCAGCCCACTGTCGTCCAACGACAATGTTTGTGCAGCCCCTCCGCGTTTCTCGGCACGGTGGCGGCGGGCATAGTCCACCAGAATCTGCCGCATCTGTTGTGCGGCGATGGCAAAGAAATGGGAACGGCCCTCCCACTGTGGGGCATTTAGTCCCACTAGGCGCAGATAAGCTTCATTCACCAGAGCAGCGCTCTGCAAAGTGTGGTCGGGACGTTCCTTGCGCAGTTGAAAGTGGGCCAGACGCTGCAGTTCGTCGTAGACGACAGGCAACAGGGCGTCCAGAGCCTTGCGGTCGCCACCCCGCCAGCCCTGTAACAGCCGCGTGATTTCTCCTACCGATTCGTGCCCCACGAAAATAGCCTTTGGGTCGGCAACCGCTTTGGCAGCTAGAGTAGCCACGGCCGTTTCGGGTGTCAACTGGAAACAGTTGGAAACTCGACCACTTAGCGTGCTTACCTCGCAGTCGCAAAATATCTTGAGCGCCAATGATAGGTTTTGCCACCGACTTCGCGCTGTTAGAGGCAAGGGGAAGTGCTTCAGAGGGTCGATTGCGAAATCTGTATACGAGGATGAACAAATGCAAACACATGGCAAATTCCGAAAGCTGGCGTTCCTGGTAGTCACGGGTAGCCTGCTGCTCAGTCTAAGCATATTGGCAGCGGCAGAGAGCGACGCCGTTCGTGCAATCCGCGCTTCGGCCGCCACGCTGCCCACCAATATCCCCGGCATCTACACCTACGCTGCACCGCCCAAGGGTTTCAACCCTGTGGCGGCGACCGACGAAGAGCTTGCCACCTACGGTTTCCCGCCGCGGCCCGACAAACAGGTTCATCCCGAGTACGCCCATTGGGAGCGAGCGATGAACGCCGCCAAAATCCACTGGAACGGCCAGCTTAAGCCCGTGCCCGGTGGTGGGCGCGGGATGATCCCCGCAGGTTCGCCCTTGCCAGAGGCGGCTCAGCCGGAAACCGGACCGAAGCAGATACAAACCAACAATGCGAGCGGCGTCATCGTCTCAAGTGGCCAAAAGACGTTCAACAAGAATTCGATTGAAAATGTCATCGCCGAAATCACTGTGCCGACGGTCGAGTTTCCTCTCGCAACTACAGCGTGTACCGGGGAAGGTTATATCGCAGTCAGTTCTGTCGGGATTGACGGGTTTATTTTCGATACCGGCCACGGCTATGGATTCGATCCGCAGCTGGAGGGAGGAGTCTTTGAGCAAGTTTCGTGCAGCGGCGATCTGTACTACTTCGCCGTTATCGGATGGCAAGGTAATTACAACGTGGCCTTCAACGTCAATCCCGGCGATGTTGTCTACGCAGAGCCATACACATCCGGAGGGTCGAACAGCGGTGTGCTTCTTGGAAACCTGACAAGCGGAATTTACGCCAGCTATTCCGTTAAAACGTCCGGCATTGTGGGATACACCGCAAACTGGGTGGTCGAACGGCCGTGCTGCACCGGCAACGAGCCAATCGCGCTGGCCAACACCACCAGCATCGCTTTCGGTGGCGGCTTTGCTTACAACGCAAATCAAAAATTCTTTTATCCCGGGTCGCAGGCCAGTTCGACAGAGGTCCTGAACATGACGGATGACGCAGGTGACCAGACCATCGAACAAGTCACCCAGGGCAGTACCGGCAAACAAGGCCAGAGTGGGCTTTGGTTTGATACTCAGCAATGTGCCGCTTTCGGCGGCTGTACTCCATAACAGGCAATTGTCGCGAAAAGGGCGACAACTTTCAGGACCTCAATGAGCGGCGCTGTTATGAATTAGAAGCCCTCAGCATGGACCGCGAAAAAACGAAAACAGGAGGATGCTATGCAACTTACATCGCTATTGCGCTCAGCGGCCATAATGGCCGTGCTCTCAGTCCTGTCGCTGCTTTTGTTCCAGACGGCGCATGCAGAGACGGAAACTGACCTCTATAACTTTTGTTCTGCGGGCGGAGCGAGTTGCCTCGACGGCGAAGACCCCGTCGGCCCTCTGGCCGCGGGTACTAACGGAACCTTCTATGCCGCTAGCGGTAGTGGCGGAAGCAGCGGCTCCGGAACAGTCTTCGGACTTGAACCCGAGCCCGCAGGCGGGTGCGAAGGAATCAATCAGGGCAACGGCTGGTGCGAATTCGTACTCTACAACTTTTGCTCAGTCGCGAATTGCGCTCGACGGAAACGAGCCTTCGGGCAGTCTGTCCTACCTCAACATGCACTTCCGCACACCGAAACCTTTACGGCACGACCTACTCGGGCGGGAGCCACAATGCCGGCGTCGTCTTCGAAATCAGTTCCAAACCACCCCTGTCCAATTGCCCGGCGGGCAGCAACACGAGCGGCGGCTGGTGCGAGACGGTGCTCTATAACTTCTGCTCCTTTCCACTTGGAAGCGACTGCCAGGATGGTAATAATCCGTTCGGGAATCTCGTCGAGGACTCGGCCGGTAATCTTTACGGCACGGTTAAGAATGGCGTGTTTCAGCTGTCTCACAATCAACAAGGCGGATGGGATAGCGAGCTGATTTATGTGGACAATTTCGTTATCGGTGGATTGGCCCTCGATTCCGCAGACAACCTTTACGGCATAGATGTAGGTGACGTCCCTGGCTTGGGAAACGTTTTCAAGATTTCGCTTTCACAGCCCACCACCCTCAGGTAAACATCTACACCTTCAAGAGCACGTCAAAGAATGGTTTCCCGAATGGCCCGCCTGCGGTCGACAGCGCTGGCAACGTTTATGGAACGACGTTCGGAACGACCGGCGGCGATAGTCTCCCCGGAACAGTCTGGAAGCTGACCCCGGTGACCACTGGGAAAAAAGCCGGAACGTACACGAAAAGAATCCTTCATACCTTTACCGCAGAGAAAGAGCGGCGTAAACCCCGGCGGTGGAGTTCTGCTCGACTCTTCCGGCAACATCTACAGCACAACAACATACGGTGGTGAGCCCGGAATGTCAGATCGGTCCCGGTTGTGGAACCATCTTCGAACTGGTTGCCAGTGGCGACACCTATGAATACAAGGTTCTGTGGAGGTTCACTGGGACGGATGGCGCAGCGCCCTACTCCTCTCCATTTCTAAATAACGCCGGCGACCTCTACGGAGTAACTTCCACTGGCGGAGCCAATAACCTGGGCACGATGTACGAAGTGACACCATGAGGCCGGGAACCGGACCCATCACGACTCAGCCGTTCGAAGACTTACGTCTTTTGCAGGCCGTTTCCGATTCCTCATTAGAAACCGGAAAATCTGGATGTCAACAGACAGGAGGATAGTCAAATGCATACGCAAAGCAAATTCGCAAACGTCGTGGTTCTCGCAGTCATGGGGATGTTGCTGCTTGGGGGGATCACCGTGGCAGCGGCAGAGGACAACGCCGTTCGTGCAATCCGCGCTTCGGCCGCCACGGTGCCCACCAATATCCCTGGCATCCACACCTATGCCGAGCCGCCTAAAGGCTTCAACCCGGTAACCGCCACCGATGAAGATCTAGCCACCTACGGCTTCCCCGCTCGGCCCGACAAACAGGCCAAACCCGATCAGTACGCCCAGTGGGAGCAGGCAATGAAAGCCGCCAAGATCCGCTGGAACGGCGAACTGAAAAGGCTGCCCTTCGGCGGGCGGGGGCCGATCCAGGCCGATCCGTCGCGCTTGCCAGAGGCGGTGCACCCCGAGACCGGGCCGTCTGTGCTTTCAACCAGCAACGTCAGTGGAGTCATCCTCTTTAACCACCAAACGACGTGGAGCAGCACGAAGTCGTTCAACCTTATTCAAGCCACATTTTCCGTGCCAGTGACCGAGTTCCCGTTGGGTAGTAATTGCAGTCAGGATTATGTCAATGAGTTCACTTTCGTGGGGATTGACGATTCCTTCGCTGTGGGTACCAACGGCGCCGAAGTCTTCGAGCCGGGGATGGTGGGCGGTGTGCAGACAGCTGTTTTTTGCAACCCCAGTCAAACCACATACCAGGCTGCCTTCGGCTGGGCGCCGGAGGCTCTACTGGCTACGTTCAACGTCAATCCGGGGTATGCCTTCTACACACAAGTGATAATCCTGGATGCCAATGACGGATCTGTGTTTCTGGAGGACCTTTCAACCCTGACGTTCGAGACTTATGCGGTCAGCACCTGCGAGGCTGGGGTTTGCACAAACCTGCGTGGCGGAGATGCCGCCTGGACCGTGAGCCGCGGTTGCTGCGAAGGGCCTGGACCAAATGGGGAGTGGCCACTCGCCAACACTACCCGCATCTTCTTCACGAGAGGACTTGCCGAAACTGGCGGAGGCAAGGAATCCTATCCCGGCTCGCAGACGGAGAGCTCGACGGAAGTCCTGAACATGATGGACGACAACATGGACCAATTTACCGAAGGGGTGACTCAGGGCTCCAGCGGGGTTGAGGGCTCGGGAGCGCTGATGTTCGCCACGATAGGTTGTGCCTCGAGCGGCGGCTGTACGCCGTGATCAAAAGCGTTTTGAGAGGAAGCACAATTCATAGGACAAATCGAAATAAGGAGAACAGACAAATGCATACCTACGACAAATTCGGAAAGCTGAAGGTCCTGGCAATCGCGGGAGGCCTCTTGTTCAGTCTCACGACACTGGCCCCGGCCGAGAGCGAGGCCGTGCGTGCCATCTATGTTTCAGCAGCCAATGTGCCTACAAATATCGCGGGCATACGCACCTATGCCGAACCGCCCAAGGGTTTCAATCCGGTAACGGCCACTGACGTGGAGTTAGCGACTTACGGATTTCCGCCACGGCCCGACAAGCAGGCCGATCCCGATCGCTATAAGTCATGGGAGCAAGTTGTTGCATTAGCAAAGATTCGTTGGAATGGAGAACTGAAACCCGTCCCTGGTACTGAGCACGTGACGATTCCAGCCATGTCGTCGCCTTTGCCGGAAGCGGTTCATCCGGAAACCGGACCACAATCTCAGTCGAACGTGAACGCGGCCGGCGTCATTCTCACCAACAAACTGACCAAGTGGAACGATAAAACCTCGTTTTACGTGGCCTCGAGTGTCATGAGCGTCTCGAGGGCTCAATTGCCGTTTGACTTCACTACCTGCACCTATGACTACAAGGAATTCAGCTTCGCGGGGATTGACAGTTCCTCCATACTCGATGGCACTACCTATACGCTAACCCCAGGACTGCAGGGCGGGGTTTACGGAGACGTTCCATGCGGCGGTGGAACAGCGGGAACCCCTTTCTACTTCGCTGAGTTCGGATGGGGATATCCGTTGAGCAGGGGGTTCGCCATCAATGCTGGAGATGTTTTTTGGGCCTATGTGGAAGCGTACGGAGGGTCCAGCGATGCTTCTGTCTATCTGGAGGACCTCACGACGAATATGTACGCCACCTATTCCGTCCCGACGCCTGGCATAATTGGGCACAACGCGGGTTGGCTAGTGTTTCGACCGTGCTGTACCGCGGCTTCAAATCCGTTCCCATTGGCGAATACAGCCGAGGTCTTCTTCGACGAAGCATCTGCGCTGAACGGCAATAACATTGTCTTTTTCCCGGGTTCGCAGGCCAGTTCCACGCTGATCCTCACCATGATGGGCGACGGGAGCGATGGGGAAATTGAAGAGGTGAATCAGGGCATCGGCGGCGACGAAGGTAAATTTGCCCTCAGTTTCGATACTCTTGGGTGCGCCTACTACGGCGGGTGCACTCCGTGACCAAACTATCCTTCTTCCCCGACCTGGCACGGCCGCTCTTCGCGTGCCAGGATGGGGAAAATGGACTTGAGGGGCAGGCTGAACATACGAGTCTTAATTCGAATTTAGGTTCATCAGGCCGGCATCAACGTTGGAACTACAGTGGTGTCGCGCAGCTGACACTGCCAGCGGCCGAGGAAATTAGCTTGCGCGTTCTCTTCCAACGCAGCTTCATCAGATGGCGATCCAGTGTGCTGAAGCTCAAACTTCGACTCTGGCAAAACTCGCTCCGCCGCATACCGCTGCTCATAAACTCGGCCACTAACTACTGAACCTCCGCTCGTGTACGTCGCTTGGGCGCTGACAGCTCTGTTTTTGCGGTCATCCGGGCACTTCAACACAGACCGGACTCTCGGCTTTCTCGTCTCCTGGCGGAGGCCCCAAGCCTAACTAACTTCCCTGTCCAGTTCTTTTCAGTTGATTCGCGGTAGACCAGCTTTGCCCAGTAGTTGCTCGAAGGCCGCGTCGCCGTGAAGGCTGGCGAAACTCTGGTCATTGGGAAGATCCAGCACCAGTTCGTCGTGCGATTCGACGCAGATTGTCAGGTACCTCAGTGCTTCGCGCCTGTTGCCCAGCCGAGCTTCGGTCTGCGCCAGAAAATATGGCGACAACTTGCGTTGTTCATAAAGCTTCATCTGCTCCGAAAATTCCGCTTGGAGCAAGCCGCGTTCGCCACTCTGGGCGAAGCCTTTCGCGGCTGCCTCTGCGACCGCTGATAGTGCCATATCGTGGGTCAGCAGCGCTTCTTTTTTCAACTCAGCGATGTAATTGGAATAATCGCCAGTGTCTAAATAGGCCATCCTCAAATAACGATGGGGGGAAACAAAATCGGGCTCGGTCGTCTCCAGTTGTTGCAGCAATCGTAGTGCCTCTTCGCGATGTCCCGCATCCCATAACAGCACACCCTTGTCGGCAAGAATGGAAGACGAGTCCGGCATAAGTTTGCGGGCAAGGTCAATCTCGGCCAAGGCCTCATTTTGGCGATTCGTATTCAAAAACGTCGCGTACCAGTGGTGGGCTTTGGCGTTATTCGGATCCAGTTGGATGGCCCGGCGGAACTCCTTCTCGGCATCGGCGGCGTCCCACATTCCAAAAAATGTCACGAATGCCAGCGAAGCATGCGCCTCCGAAGACTGCTGATCCAACTCAACCGCCTTTTTCGCAGCGGCAAACGCTTTGAAATAGGCCTCATTCCCCGGCATCGCGGAGAACTCTCGTAGCAGGTTGTAGGAGTCGGCGAGCCCGACGTAGGCGTCCGAATAATTAGGATCGTGCGCAATCGCCTGGGTGAAGGCCTCCAAAGCCTGATTCAGACTGTCAGGCGTGCGCTTGTTCCAATAGAAGCGGCCTTTCAGGTAAAACTCCTCGGCCTCACGATTGGCGGGTTGATGCGGCCCTTGGGCACTAGCTGAAACGGATTTTGGGTTCATCTTGGCCTCGCGAAAGCCTGGACGGAAGAGCCACAGCCCGAAAAGTATCGCTAGCACTGGGAGTGCAAAACCCATTTTTTTCCACCGCCACGGAGAATGTTCTGCCCCCAGCGGCGCCGCCGCCGGAGTTGCTGGTTTTTCCGGCGATTCCTTCTCTTGCATTTCATCCGAAACAGGTTCAGGTAGATGGACGGGCCCAATCCAGCGATAGCCGCGGCGGTCGATGGTTTCAATAAAGATAGGATTCTCGGGCGAGTCGCCGAGAGCATCGCGCAGGCGCTTGATGGCGCTGCTGATGCCGCGGTCGAAGTCGACGAAAACATCCTGCGGCCACAGGTACCGCCGAAAATCCTCCCGCGAAATCACTTCGTTGGGACGGCTGAGCAAAAGAGTGAGAGCGCGAAACGGCAGATCCTGAATCTTGACCTTCACACCACTCTTGCGGAGTTCGCCGGCGCGCAAGTCAGCCTCAAACAGGCCAAAGCGGACCACCGGCTGGAGCTCGCTGGGTAGAGGAATGCTGGACAAACTCATATGGCAGTCGAAGACGGAAGATGGTTCAGTCTACCATCGCGACAAAGGCCTGCGGACTAGCACTTCCGGGCCATACGGCGCCAGACAATAATTTTTCGTAAGTGAAAGATAAATTAGTCCTTTAGCTCGTCGCTTCCATTCTTCATGCGCGTGGCCTGTGGAGCATTGACCGCGCGTTGATTTTCGAACGAAACTCGGCTCGCATTCGCGGTCGTTCCTCGTACATGGCAAGCGGCGACAGACCCGCGAAGCGTCTTGCCAACAATCCCCCAGAGGATTGCACAGACCCTTCTCTCCAAGGAGACATCCATGAGTTCGTTCGCCCGCAAGAAGTCCAAATTCTGCATGGCCGCTTTGGCGCTTACCATGCTTGCTGTCACTGTGTTCGCCGCGCTCGTTCCGGCGCAGGCCCAAACCTATTCCATAGCCTTTCCAGCGCCCGCAACCTTTACTGCTGCCTATTGCAGTTCCTACCCCTGCGATAACTCTGTGACGGCCGCCACCACCGGAGATTTCAACGGCGACGGCAAATTGGATGTCCTCACTCTCGATGGCAGCAATCTCAACGTGATCTTGGGCAAGGGCAACGGTACGTTCCAGACACCCATCTCGCTCAATATATCTGCCACCGGTATATTTTCGGAAGCGATCGCCGTCGGCGACTTTACTAGCAGCCACCTGCTCGATGTTGCCGTGTGGGCGGTTAACGCTAATACCGGCAACTCGGAACTTCATATCTTCCTTGGCAATGGCACTGGCAACCTTACCTACAACGCAACCTACGCAGCTCCTAGCAGCGGCAATACTAATCCCGGTCCGAACGGCCTGGTCGCGGTGGATGTGAACGGCGACGGGAAAATCGATATCGTCGCCATGACTCCGTACAACGGCGTGTTCGTGTTCCTGGGCAATGGCGACGGTACTTTCCAGGCGCCAACTGCCTACACCACATTGTGCACGGATGCCATTGGCCCCTGCCAGTCAATGGCCGTCGGCGATCTCAATGGCGATGGCAAGCCCGACCTCGCTTTCCAATCCAACGACACCACCGGTGGCGGGATCAGCGTTCTGCTGAACACGGGCAATGGCACATTTGGGACGCCGGCATACTATCCCGTGGCGATCTCTGGCGTTTATGCGGGCGCTGGCATCGCCATCGGTGACGTGAACGGCGACAAAAAACGGGACGTGGTCGTCGGCAGCGCCGGTGGCGCCACAGCCATTGTCTATCTGAATCAGGGTGCCGGCACATTCAAGGTCAATGGAACGGTCGGTAGCGTTCCTCTTTACCCCACTGACAACCTCTTGCTGGCCGACATCAACAACGACAAGAAGCTGGATATCGTCGTTCCCGATGGGTTCGGCGACGTTTACACGTTTTACGGAACCGGCAAAGGCACCTTCACCGCAGGGCCGGTGTACCCGCTCCAAAGCTGCAACGATTGCAGCAATTTTCTCGTCGCGCTGGGCGATTTCAACGGTGATGGCACGCTCGATGTTCTGGATACCGACGGCTTCTATACCAACACCGTATCCCTCGGCCGCGGCGATGGCAGCTTCCAGACAGCCCAGTCCTTCCCGTTTGCCCTCGAGGGCCAGTACCAAAACATCGCTGTCGCGGATTTCAATGGCGACGGCATCCCGGATGTGGCCGCGCAGGGACTAACCTCCGGAAGCATCGCCGTCGTCCTCGGCGCCGCCCACGGAACGCTCACCACCAAGCAGTTGATCACTACCGTGTGCACTGACACATTTACCTATGGCATCGCCGCCGGAGATGTGAACGGCGACGGCAAAGCCGATGTTGTCGCGGTTTTTGGCGGCGGTTCCGACAGCTGTAACCACGAGGTTGCAGTCCTGCTCGGCCTAGGCACAGGCAAATTCAAAAAGGCCGCTTTTTACCCGACCGGAGCTGGGACCAACGCGCAGGAGGAAGAAATCTATCTGGTGGACATTAACGGCGATGGCAAACTCGACATCGTCACCGCAAACTCCGATGGCACCCTCAGTGTGCTGCTCAACAAAGGCAATGGAACTTACACCACGGAGCCGCTGGTTCCCGCCGTCACCAATCTGTTTTACCAGGAGTCGTTGACGTTTGCCGACTTTAACGGTGACGGCAAGATGGATATCGCGTTGACGTCCAAGGGAGCCTATGCCACCGTCTGGGTGCTGCCCGGAAATGGCAATGGGACCTTCGGTGCGCCCATCGCAACCCAGACGCCATACACTGTGGAAGAGGCCGTCGCCGGGGACTTCAACAAGGACGGAAAGCCGGACTTGCTGGCCACGATCACTAGCATACCCAACTGCGCTTCTGGCTCTCAGTTTCTTCAGGGAAAGGGTGACGGTACGTTCACCGCTGGCGCAATCAATTGCGTGGGCAATGGCGCCTACAGTAATGCACCCATTGCGGCGGACTTGAACGGAGATGGGAACCTCGATGTAGTCATCCCCTATAGCGCGGGCAACTTTGAGGTCGGCCCCGCCGTACTTCAGGGCAATGGCAACGGCACGTTCACCCCGACGGAGTTCTATTACACCGGCACGGGTGTCGTCAGCGCCGCGGTTGCGGACTTCAATGGCGATGGCATGCCCGATGTGGCGTTGCTCAACAAAGGCACCGACACGTTCGTCAGCATCATGTTCAACTCCACGCAGCCAGTCAGCGTATCCCCGCTCAAGGTGAACTATGCATCGGTCACGGTGGGCGCGAAGAAAGCTGAGACTGTAATTCTCACCAACAACCAGAAAACGTCGCTGGCGATCACCAGCGTCACGCTCGGCGGCACGGATCCCGGCGACTTCAGCGAAACCAATACCTGCGGCACCAGCCGTAAAGCGGGTTGGGATTGCACGATCACGGTCGACTTCAAACCGACCGCGACCGGCGCCCGCTCCGCTACGTTGACCATCAAGGACGGCGCGGGAACGCAGACCGTACAGCTTGCCGGAACGGGCAAATAGAAAGTTTCGTCCGGCAAATTGGCGCTGGCTCACCAACTTTGGGGAGGGGGTGGGCCGCGCCGTTTATAAGTCAAACAATCACCGCAGCCGGTCTCCTGGCTGTGGTGCCGGAGCGCGGTTGGGAAGGACTCGCGCTCCGGTCTTTATGACGCTACGCCAACGCCCGTCTTAACTCGACAGACAAGTGGTTCGAGATTCTGCTCTTAAAGAAAGCAGACCGCATGGCGAGTCGGAGCTGGCACGAAGTCGGCTTGCAGGAAGTTTCACCGGACCTAAAGATCAAGCCCATGTAGGAAGTGCCGGCGTTTCCGAAGGCTGACAAAAGTCAAGCCGCCTGCCACATAATCGATTTGTGATGGCAATTTGGACCTCCGCGTATGATTCAGGACGAAGGGACGAATCAGAACGGCGCTGCAATCGGTTTCATCTCTCTGGAATGCTACGGGACGGACCGCAAGAAAACGACACAATTCCCGATTGGCGCACCGTCCACGCACTCACTCCTCTTGTCGCACGACTGATCTGCATGGTCACAAACCCTGATGATCTGGATCACAGACCCCATGTTCACTGCAAAGGCAGAATCGACACGATCGTTTCCTAAAGGAACAACGCTATGGCCTCGACTGCCACCCCCGTCAAACCGGAATTATTGCGGACACTTCCTTCCGATGGCATACGCCAGATTCAGTGGCGATTCGCCGACCGTTACGACCTACAGATGCTGGTGCAATCGGCGCGAGCGGTGGCCCGTGGTCCGGTGGCGCGGCTGGTAGCCAGCGGCGGCCGCAATTCGCATGATTGGACGCCAGCCAAGGCTGAACTGCTGGAGGCGTTTGATAAGTCCGGCATCACCGCCGTATTTATGGAGCCCGAACAGGGTGGATTCATCGCGGGCCCGAAGAACCTGGCGCTGGCGTTGGTGGCGTTTGAACTGGCATGGGTGGATGGCGGGGCCGCAACCGCAAGTCTGGCAGGCTGTTTGGCGCTGGCTCCGATTCACGAGCGCGGCACGGCTGAGCAGCAGGCCAAGTACATGCATCTGGCGGCGCCGCCGCAAGCTGGAGAGGATCGCAAACCCTGGCGGGGCGCATTCTGCCTGACCGAGCCCATTCCTTACGTTGGCGTTGATACGGGCATGCTGAACGGGAAAATCCGCATTGCCGAATGGAAAAATGGAGAAGAGCCGATTCTGCAGGTAGAGAAGCGCGGGCGCTTCATCACCAACATCGGGTTTGCCAATTTTGTGACCGCCGCAGTGGACTCCGGCGACGAACGGATCAAGGGAAGTTGCATGGTGATCCTGGAAGAAGGAGATCCCGGGATATTTGATCGCGGCACGCCTACCCGCAAGCTGGTGCATCAGCTTTCATCCACGGGCGACCCGATCTTCAGTCTGCGAATTCCGGCTAGCAGGATTGTTGGCGGCTACGACGTGAAAGATGGCTTTATTGTGCCTCGCTACAACCACAGCGAGGTGATCGAAGCTGTGTTTCGCCGGACGCGTGTGACTGTGGGCATCATGACCGCCGCGAAATTGCTCTCGGCAGTCGAGCCGGTGATCCGTTATCAGCGCGGGCGGTTCCGCGGTGCGGAGACGGCGACTCCGGGATCGGTGCGTTACGAACTTGGCTTGCAGGCTCGGGAAGACACACTGCATCGGCTAGTGGACGTATGGGCGACCGGCGAAGCGTGCGCTGCACTTGGATTTGCGGCGGCACGGGCGTTCGACGAACTCGACCCGTTGGAGCGCGAAGCTGACAAAATCCTGGCGTCGCAGGGAGTCTTCAGCGCCAGAGCGCGCGCGAAGCTGCAACGTGAAGCGTCGGAACGTGCGGCGGATTTGCTCCGGCTGCCTGCGAGTGACCCCAGGAAAGCGGAACTGGAAACCGATGCGATGCTCCGTTTTGTTCTTTTAGACTCGCTGGCCGATGTGCTCTGTCCGGCAACCAAATTGTGGAACACCGGTATTGGGGGGCGCAGATGATGCGCGAAGCGGTTAGTCTGATGGGCGGCTACGGCATCACCGAAGACTGCCCGGGCTTCCTCGGCAACAAGTGGATGGATGCACAGCTGGAAGCGACCTACGAAGGACCGGAAGCGGTGCAGCGGCGGCAACTTTCCATCACCATGGCGAACCCGCTGTTCCGGGCGCAATTCCAGGCATGGGTCAAGGAGATGCGCGGGATTGCATCCGAGCGTCCAGGCACCGGCGCATGCGCGCTGGCAACAGCCATGGGAATGTGGCTGTGGACACTGGAACGTTTGCAACACAGCACCGATGCCGACGGCGGTCGCTTATACCAGAGCGCACGACAGGGTGTGACGTTCCCGCTGGCCGATGCCCTCTGCTGGCTGCTGGCGGCGCGCTGCCAGATTCTAGATACCATCGAACTGGAAAAACGCGGAGCCGACGATCCGGCGGTTGCGGAAGGGCTGCCAGGGTTGGTGAACTTCATGAGCGACTTGTGCCATGTGCAGTCGGCACGGGCCAGCGGAGAAGCTTCGCGTATCTGCGCCGAGCTTGTATTCGGATACAACCGCCATCCCGCGTGGGACGAAGCGGGATATCGCGGCTGCTACCAGCAGGATGAGTTGGATTCTCTTGAGGGCATCATTCCAGGCATCGGTTCTTATGGACTGGATGTCATCGGGAACGACGGCTCGCATCCCAGGAAAGCTGGCCCGTGCGCGAAGTGCAATGGAGCGGACCAGTTTCTCTCGCTGCAAACGAAGCTCGCCACTTGTCTCACCGGCTGCCGGCTTTCCAAAGACCGCGCCGCCGAGGCAATTTCAAAGCTCATGATTCCGGAGGCGCTGGACTATCCCGCATGAGCACCGCTCCCCCAGATTCGGCCGCCTCCGAGCAACCAACGACCGAGCAACAAACAAACGACCGCCAACAGATGGCCGTTGACATCGCATGTGTCGGCTTCGGTCCCGCGATGGGTGGATTTCTCACTACGCTCAGCCGCAGCTTGCTGAATGCGGATGGATCGGTGCGGCTGGAGAGTACAACATCCCCCGGCATGCCATTGCAGGTGATCTGCTACGAACGCGCCGACGGGCTGGGTTTCGGCGTTTCGGGAGCGGTCACGCGCGCGCGCGGAATACGCAGCAGCTTCCCGGACGTTCGACCTTGCGCAGATTCCCATGTTGGCTGAGGTGATGAAGGAGAAACTTGTTTACTTGCTGGATCCCCTTCACGCCAGCCGGCGTTCGTTCGCCTTCAACGCCGCCGACCGCGTGATGCGTTCACTCCGATTTTTATTCGGTGTGAAGCATGATGCCTTCGAGCTGCCCTACACTCCGCCGTTTATGCGGAAACACGATGGCCTCGTGCTGTCGCTCGGCCAATTCAATCAGTGGGTCAGCGATCAAGTTGCAGCGTCGGGATTGGTGCAAATTTGGCCGGGGATGCCGGTTGCGGAGCCCCTCATCGAAGGAAATGCGGTTACAGGCGTGCGTCTAGCCGATCAGGGGGCGGATCTGCAAGGTCATCCCGAAGCAGGTTTTACTCCCGGCATGGACCTGTTCGCTGCGCTGACGGTAGTCGGCGACGGTCCGGTAGGAGCAGTCGGTAGAAAAATTGACGCGAACGCGGACATTGGAATGCCCACGGGGCATGAGTCGCGCGAGTGGGCATTAGGCATGAAGATGGTGGTCGAACTCCGCGAAGACAGCGGCCTTGAGACTGGGACGGTCCTGCATACCATCGGATTCCCGGAACCCGAGATCTTCGGTTTTCTCTACGTTCATCCGGACCGGCTCGCTTCTGTTGGGATTTTCATTCCGTCATGGTTTGGCAGCCCAGTACGCACGGCCTATCGCTATTTGCAGCACTTCATGCTTCATCCTTATTTGTGGCGATATCTTGAGGGTGGAACCTTGAAGTCCTGGGGAGCGAAATCGCTGCAGGAATCGGGCCGGCTCGGCGAACCATTTCTCGCGGGCAACGGTTATGCCCGGATCGGGGAAGGCTCGGGTAGTACGAACGTGCTCGCTGGTTCGGGAGTGGACGAAGCCTGGATGACGGGCGTGCAACTGGCGGAGGCGGTCATCGAACTCGCCGAACAAAAGCGTACGTTCACCCGGGAAAATCTTGAAGCGAGTTACGTGCGCCGCCGGCGGGAGAGTTGGGTTGATACCGAATCAAAGGTCGCGGCGAATGCGCGCAATGGTTTTCAGCAGGGCGTGGTCACAGGGATGATCGGCATGGCGGTGGCCGGCTTGACTGGCGGGCGTTTCGCGCCAGCATTGCGTCCAGCACCGCGTCGCGTCCCTTCACTGGAGGAAGCTTATGGCTCGCGAGTCTCCCCGTCTGAGCTGAAGAAGATAAGAGAAGAGTGCGCGGCCAAGGGAACATCGTTGCATGACCGCATCATGGAGCGATGTGGCTGGCCGCAGATTCCGATGGATGGCAAGCTGCTGATCTCGCATCAGGATGCTCTGCTGATGGGCGGAGGTGTGCAGGCGGCTCCGGGCTATGCAAATCACGTGATCTTTCGACGCCCTGAACTTTGCCGCGAATGCGAAACCAAATTGTGCGCGGAAATGTGCTCGGGGCAGGCGATTACTCGCGGCGAAGAGGGCGTGCCCGCCTTTGATCGCGAGAAGTGTGTTTACTGCGGCGCGTGCCTCTGGAATTGCCGGGCTGAAAACGATGGGAAGCGAGGCAACGTTGAATTCAACGCCGGTGCAGGGGGATTGCACTCTGCGCTGAATTGATCGGTCGTTTGTCGCTGGTCGTTAGTCGTTCGCGTGTTGCTAACGACCGACGACCGACGACAGACGACGAACAACTAATGACCCACTGGTCAAAACCAACACCGGGAAACTAAAGAGAACTACGAACTTGACAGGACTCGAATGACAAACGGATATCACATCGTAGTGTGCGGGAGCGTTGTACCCGACCCGCTGCAAACCTTGGAACCGGTCTCCGGTCCAACTGGTCCTGCGCTTAAGAACGAAATGATGCTTCCGGCTGTGCTGGACCCCTGGGCGGCTCATGCTCTGTATGAAGCTGCCAACCTGGCATCGAAAGTCGCCGGCAGCAGGGTCTGGCTGGTAAGCGTGGGACCGAAAGCAAAGGTGCAGCAGGTCATGATGACGATTGCTCAACGGGTGAGCTTTGAGCTGGTGCCGGTGGATGCGAGCGCCAGTGGGTTTGCCGATGCGCATTCGACGGCAGCATTGCTGGCAGAGGCAATCCAGAGTATCTCCGGCCTTGATCGCGCGCGCTTGCTGGTATTCGGCGGCTGGGAATCGGCGTCGCGGGGCGCGGGCGCAACCATGCAGCTGGTCGGAGAACGGCTCGAGATTTTCGACCAGTTTCAAGGTGTCGATCAGCTCAGAGTTCTGGACGACGCTCAGGCCGACGGTTCATTCGAGATACTGGAGCGCATTGAGGGTGGGCGCCATCAGGTCTCTGTTTGCTCGGGCCCTCCGGCTTTGTTGACGTGGGCGACCGGCAATCTGCCGGAGCCACGAAACAATCCTCAAGTCGGAATGGCGAATATGCGTACGGTAATGCCTGCGTTGCAGCGGGCAAAAACGGTGCCGTTACCCGCTGGCGGATTGCACTTCCTGAGCGCCAGTCCGCCCAAACAACAGCGTCAGACTCGCGTGGTTAAAGATCTATCGTCGGAGCAGGTCGCGCAAGAGATTGCGGAATGGATTGGGAAGTAGGAGAGCAAGAGTCTATGGCGCAAAACGTTCTATTCTTGGCGCACGTTTCGGAAATCGGCAACACGCTTCCAAAGGCAGCGTTTGAAGCTCTGGCCGCGGCTCTGAAATTGACCAGTCAACTAGGCGCCCGCCTGACCATCGGCTTGATCGGTCAGGATGTGGCTGCCGCTGCGGAAACGATTGCTGCCGCCGGAGCCGAGACAATCATCGCCGTGTCGGGACCGGAGTTCTCCGCGCCGCGTTACGCGACCGATGCCGCAGCAGCCGAAGGCATCTGCCGTGCCGCCGGAGCCGATCTAATTCTCGCGCCCGCAACTTCGCGTTTCATGCGCGTTCTGGCGGGAGTGGCGCATCGTCTGAACGGATGTGTGGACACCCATGTGACCGCGCTCGAAGCCGAAGCCGGTAGTGGCGAACTGCGGGCCACCCGCTGGTATTATCGCCAACGCATCGAAGCCGTCATTTGCCGCGAGGGGCGGCCGTGGATTGTGCTGCTCGATCCCGGTTGCGAAGCGGCGTGGACCGGTACACCCGGCCCTGTCAACATCGAAGAAATCCCCGTTCCGCAGTTGACCAGTAAAACAATTGTTTCGGGTATCCGCGCTCCGCAGAGCGATGCGCAGACAATCCGCCCTGACGCCGACCTGCTGTTCGTCGCGGGTGCGGGCTGGACCAAGAAGCAGTCGGACGGAAAAACTCATGTTGATGAGGCGGAAAAGCTGATTCTCGATTTTCTGCGTGCGTCGGGCGCATCCCTGGGCGGCAGCAAATCGCTTGTGGACCAAACGGGCGAGAGTCAGGCGGTGCTGCGTTTCATGACCCATCTGAACCAGGTCGGACAGACCGGCGCGACACCGCGTCATCCCAAGGGTTTGTCCATGTGTTGCCACGGTGAGGAACCTCACGTGGTAGGCTGGCGGTTCATCAACGAGCGCCGCGCCGTCAATCTCGATCCGAACTGTGGATGGGCGCGCGGGAAAGCGGATGTGCTTTATGTGGCCGACGCGTTTGAAGTGCTGGCGAATTTGACTGCTCTGCTGACTCCGGTGGCACAGACCAGCATCGAGGCAATGGCTCGGGAAGCCTGAGGGTGCCTCCGCTGAATTCGGCTACGAACGGAAGAGAGCATCTGGCGAACAATAGACGGGTCGGTGCACTTTCGACGCCCTCCGCACTTCGACCCGGCTTGGGGACGACGACAAAACGAAGGTGGGAGGAGCGGTGCGGGCTCCCACATGGACCCGGTCTTAACGAACCGAGGCAGTCACCAGGCGTTTCGGGCCTGCATCCAAAATATGTTCCGGGCACTCGGCCATCATCAGCTTGAAGTTTTCGATGAACCGGGCCGCCAGCGCATCGTACTTACGGAAATACTCGTCCCGGCTTGGCCAGGTATTTGCCGGATCGAGAATTTGCGACGGCACTCCTTCGCATTGAACCGGCACATCGAAACCAAAAACCGGGTCCTTCTTGTATTCCACCTTGAGCAACGCCCCACTGAGTGCAGCGTTCAACAATGCGCGGGTGTGGTGGATGCTGATGCGCTTGCCCACGCCAAACGGCCCGCCGGTCCAACCCGTGTTCACCAGCCACACGTTCGCACCATGCTTCTGAATTTTCTTCTTCAACAACTCCGCATACGCCAACGGATGGTGAACCATGAATGGCCCGCCGAAGCAGGTGCTGAACGTCATCTCAGGTTCCACCCCCAGCCCAATTTCCGTACCTGCAATCTTGCTGGTGTAACCGGAGATGAAGTGGTAGATCGCCTGATCCGGAGTGAGCTTCGAGATGGGCGGCATCACACCCGAGGCATCGCAGGTAAGAAAAATGACGTTCTTCGGATGTCCCGCGCGCTTTTCGGGCATGCAGTTATCGATATATGAGAGTGGATAGGCAGCCCGTGTATTCTCGGTCACGGTGTAATCGTTCAGATCCAGGTGCCGCGAAACGGGATCGTACGTGACGTTTTCCAGCACCGTTCCAAACCTGCGCGTGCAGGCGTAGATTTGCGGCTCAGCTTCGGGTGAGAGCCTGATCACCTTGGCATAGCAGCCATCCTCGAAATTGAAGACGCCGCTCTCGCTCCAGCCATGCTCATCGTCGCCAATCAGACGCCGTTTGGGATCGGCCGACAGCGTGGTCTTGCCGGTGCCCGAGAGTCCAAAGAAGATCGCAACGTCCCCCGCCGCGCCCACGTTGGCTGAGCAGTGCATCGAGAGCACGCCCTGTAACGGCAGGAGAAAATTCAAGACAGTGAAGATTGTCTTCTTGATCTCGCCGGCGTAATTCGTGCCTCCGATAATGGCCAGCCGCTCGCGGAAATTAATAATGATGAACGTTTCCGTGCGCGTGCCGTCCACCATGGGCGATGCCTGAAACCCCGGCGCCGCAATCACCGTGAATTCCGGTATGTGCCGCTGCATCGCATCCTGATTGCGAATTTTCAGGAACATTGTGCGAGCAAAAAGGCTATGCCAGGCCTTCTGCGTGATGATTCGAACCGGCAGGCTATGTTCGGGATCGGCGCCCGCGAAGCAGTCCTGTACGAAGACGTCGCGGCCCTGCAAGTAGCCCTGCAGCCGCGTAAGTAATGCGCTAAAAGCCTCGCCTGTAAACGGCCGGTTGTACTGGCCCCACCAAATCTTTTCTTCGGTGGACTGCTCCCGCACAACGAATTTGTCGGCCGCCGCCCGCGCTGTGTGCCTGCCGGTCGAAACGACCAGCGGGCCCAGGTGCGTAACGCTCGCCTCCGACCGGAAAATGCTCTCCTCATAAAGCGCCGGAGTAGGCAGATTCCAATAGACGCGCCGCAGATTTACCAGGCCGTGATTCTGCAGGCCATAGCTCGAGGCCAGCTTGCCAGCCTCTCCTACAGCAGGAGATTGGACATCAAGATAGATGTTCATACCCACTCCCTTACCAGCTTGCGGTCGCCGAGATAGAGTTCATTCGCCGAATTCGTATCCAGCGCCCACTTGATGCGATCCAAGCCTTCCGTGATATCGCGAATCGTTCCGCAATAACTGAGCCGCAGGTGTCCCTCAAACCCAAATTCCTTGCCAGGCACGGTAACCACGCGCACTTTATCGAGCAGGAAATTCGAGAGCTTTTGCGAATCCTTCATATAGGCACTGAAGTCCGGGAAACAGTAGAACGTTCCTTCGGGCTGGTAGACCTTCACGCCATCGAAAGCCTTGAGGCGGTCGATCATCACGTTGCGATTGTTCTCGAGCATGACTCGCAGGCTGTCGATGGTCGTTTGCACGCCGTTGAGTGCGCCCACGGCCGCCCACTGCGAGGGTGCTGCCGGCCCGGAGGTCTGCTGCGACTGAATCGTCGCCATCGCTTCGATCAGCGGCTTATTGCCAATGGCCCAGCCGATGCGGAATCCCGTCATGGCATACATCTTCGACACGCCGTTGATAACCACTAGCTTCGACTCTTCGATCGGCTGCTTCGCGAACTCGTAGCAGATCGGAGCGCTCTTGCCATCGAACACCAGCCGGTTATAAATATCGTCCATGATGAGGTAAAGACCTTTTTTCTCGCAGAACTCGACCATCTCCTGAATAAAGTCCTTCGTGTACATCGCGCCCGAAGGATTATTCGGGCTGTTCAGAATGATGGCCTTCGTATACGAGCCAACCGCATTCACGATTTCGGTTACCGTCGGGAAGAAGGTTCCATCCTCTGCCGTCACTGGGACGGGCACGCCGCCCGCGAGTTTCACCATCTCCGGATAGCTCACCCAATAAGGCGCGGGGAAGATCACCTCTTCTTTGGGGTCGACGATCGCGTGCAAAAGCACCATCAGCGCCTGCTTTGCGCCGCCCGAAGTGATCACGTTCTTTGCCCCGACAAGCTTCTTGTAATGCTCCTCGGTATAGCGGATGATCGCCTTTTTCACCGCGGGAATTCCGTCGGGCGGTGTGTACCGTATTTCTCCTGTATTCAACAGAGAAGTGCAGTTAATCACCGCATCAATGGGGGCCTTGCTCTTGGGCTCGCCGCCTCCCAAATGAATGACCGGCTCTCCTTTTTCGCGAAGCAGAGCGGCGGTTTCATTCAGCTTGAGAGTCGCCGACTCCCTGATGGACCGGGCAAGCTGACTCAGGCTCATGGCGTTTGTTCCTTCCTGCGGGTATTAGATCAAAGAGCCCCCGCCTTCGTAGTGGGTATCCATCACATCGCTGCGTGACCCCTGTACGTTCTCGCCAACCATCCCGGTGCTAGCATTTTTGTTGTCGGCTCCCCTAAAGGAGGCCAAATGTTGAGTGGTCAAGAACTCGAGAAAATCGAACGCTACATGCGTGAGGAGCATCGTAAGGACCTCGAAGCATTGGAGAGGCTCAAGCGGTTTCTTCCGGATGATCCCAGTGCTCCGGCGGAAGGTTCGTTAAGCGGATGCCAACCTGAAGCGACTCAGGAAGAAGTCGCGGCCGCCACGAATGAGCTGACGGGTCTTCTATATCAGCGGGAGATTTAGAGTAAGTCCTCAGCACAGCGCGCTGTCACGGCAGCGCCTCTCTGACATCCACAAAGGCCTCAGCGGACGCGAAGTATGCGTCTTTCCAACTTTTTTCCATGCAACCCGCTTGACAAACGATCCATCAAAGCCTAAAAAATGGGGCACGGTCTATTCTTGAACGGATGGGGTCCCTTCAGATGCAGACGTCGCGCAGAGATTTCTTTAAAGCAGCAACTGTTGGTGGCCTCGCCGCCACCGTCTTCGGATTCGACCTCAAGCCTGCCTACGCCCAGCTGAAAGAATTGAAGATTGCGCGTGCCGCCGAGACGCGCTCGACGTGTCCCTATTGCGCGGTGGGTTGCGGCGTCCTCATTTACACGATCGGCGACCGGGCGAAGAACGTCACGCCGCAGGTGATCCATGTCGAAGGCGATCCCGATCATCCCACCAACCGCGGAACGCTGTGCCCGAAGGGCTCTTCGCTCGAGCAGGACATGCTCAACCCGCGGCGGCTCACGAAGCCGCAAGTGCGCCGCCCGGGCGCGACCGACTGGCAGGACATCTCTTGGGATGACGCCCTGGACGAGATTGCACGCTGGACCAAGAAAACACGCGACGACAGTTTCGTTGAGAAGGACGCGAACGGCCATACCGTGAACCGGTGCGAAGGCATCTCGTTCATCGGCGGCTGCACGGATACAAATGAATTCAATTTTCTGGCCGTCAAGGCCATGAGGGGGTCTGGGCTTGGTGTATTTGGAAAACCAAGCCCGTGTTTGACACGGCCCCACGGTCTCAAGTTTGGGACCAACATTCGGACGCGGGGCCATGACAAATGGCTGGATCGACATCAAGAACACCGACATGATGTTGATCATGGGCGGGAATCCCGCCGAAAACCATCCCTGCGGATTTAAGTGGGCGATGGAGGCCAAGCGCAACCGCAACGCCAAGCTGATTTCCGTTGACCCCGATTTACACGCACATCCGCTACCGCCGACCTCTTCTTCCAGATTCGCGCCGGCACCGACATTGCATTCCTCGGCGGCTTGATCCGTTATGCCATCGAGAACAACCGGATCGCCAAAGAGTATCTCGTCAACTACACCAACGCCGCCTTCATCGTGAAGGAAGGTTTCAAACTGCCGGAGGATGGCTTGTACTCCGGCTTTAACCCGCTACGGGCGCCTACGATAAATCCACCTGGAATTATCAGGAGGGCGGAGACTTCAGCGGCAAAACGGATGTTGCTGCTGCTTCTGCCCCGCTGGCCAGGTCAGCCGGAAACATCCGCGCACGCCACGACGCCGACACCGCCGCCCTCGTTGCCTCCGAATGTTGCCTACGACCTGACCCTTCAGCATCCCCGCTGCGTCTTCCAGTTGATGAAGCAGCAGTATTCGCGTTACACGCCCGAAGCCGTCGAGCGGATCACGGGCATTCCCAAGGACCAGTACCTGAAGGCCGTCGATCTGTTCACGTCCGTCCGCAAAGATGGCGACATGAAGAAAGTCGCGACCATCATTTACGCGGTGGGCTGGACGCAGCATACTTTCGGAACGCAGATCATCCGCACTGCCGCGATGATTCAACTTCTGCTCGGCAACGTCGGCAGAGCAGGCGGCGGCGTGAACGCGCTTCGCGGCCATTCCAATATTCAGGGCGCGACCGACATGGCCGGCCTGTACGACTCCCTGCCCGGATACCTGAAAGGGCCGGTTCCCGCCGACACGGATTTGGCGACTTATCTGAAGCGCACCACGCCGACGTCGTCTAAACCCTCGCCTTGGGATTCGATGAACTACTGCGCGAACACGCCGAAATTCATGGTGTCGCTGCTCAAGTCGTTGTATGGCGACGCGGCGACCAAGGAAAACGGATTTGCCTTCGATTATTTGCCCAAAGCTCGGCCAGGATTGCTCGTGGACCCACATCTGGGACGACATGTACAACGGCAAGGTCAAGGGCATGATGGCCTTCGGAATGAACGGCGTAATGATCGGCCCGGACACCAACAAGAACATCAACGCGCTGAAGAAGGCCGACTGGCTGGTGGTGGGCGAAATTTATCCGGACGAGACCAGCGAGTTCTGGAGAGCTCCGGGAATCACGGCCGATGAACAGAAGAACATCAAGACCACGGTTTACCGGTTGCCCTGCGCGGGCTTTGCGGAAAAAGACGGCAGCATGACCAACTCGGCGCGCTGGGTACTTGGAAATATGCCGCTGTTCCGCCTCCCGGACAAGCGCGGCTCGATCAAGACATCATCGCGCAGATTTTCCTGCGCGTTCGGGACCTCTACAAGAAGGAGGGCGGAAAATTCCCCGACCCGATTCTGAATCTGAGTTGGGCCTACGCAGACGCGGCCCATCCCCCACTTTCGCAAGTGGCCATGGAACTAAACGGCAAGGCTCTCGCGGACCTGAAAGATCCGATGCAACAGGACAGGTGATTAAAGCTGGCCAGCAGCTGCCTGGTTTTGCATGGCTGAAGGATGACGGAACCACCACGTGCGGCAACTGGATCTATTCCGGCATGTGGACTGAGGCGGGATCGCAAATCCATCGGCGGGGCACGGAAGATCCATCTGGCATGGGCGTTTATCCCAACTGGGCGTGGTCGTGGCCGGCCAACCGGCGCGTGCTTTACAACCGCGCTTCCTGCAATCCAGAAGGGAAGCCGTGGGATCCGATCGCGAAAACAGGTGTGGTGGAACGAAGCGGCCGGAAAGTGGGTCGGCAACGACGTGCCGGACTTCAAGCCCGATTCCAATCCTAAGGACCACATGGGGCCGTTCATCATGAATCCCGAAGGCATTGGGCGGCTATTCGCTCCGATCGGTGTGCTCGCGGATGGGCCGTTCCCCGAGCACTACGAGCCGATCGAAAGCCCGATCAAGAATCCGCTGCATCCCGAGTCAGTCGAATAATCCGCTGGTGAAGAAGTTCAACACGCCGTACGACAAGTTTGGATCGCCGGAGGAATACAGCATCGTCTGCACCACCTATCGGCTGACCGAGCAGTATCACTACTGGACGAAAAACAATCCCATGAACGTCCAGCTGATCCCGGAACCGTTCGTGGAAATTCCGGTCGAGTTGGCGGACGAAAAGGGAATTCGCGGGACGGACAAGATCAAAGTGATCAGTGCGCGCGGAACCTACATCGCCAAAGCCTTCGTCACGCGCCGGCTGAAGCCGATGATGATCGACGGCAAGAAGGTCTATCAGATCGGATTGCCGATTCATCAGGGCTTCCGCGGAATCGACGAAGATGAAGGAAGAAATGCGCGGACGCCGGCGAATTTGCTGACGCCCGCGGTCACCGATCCGAATGCCCACACCCCCGAATCCAAGGGCTTCCTAGTGAAAGTCGAGAAGGCGTAGGGAGCGGACCATGAGCCAGGCATCAACAGAAATAATCCGAATTTCCGGTCACGCCGGCACCGTTCCCGGCGCCGGATCTGAACCGCGAATTCCAGGTCTGCAAGCTGGTGGACACCACCACGTGCATCGGCTGCAAAGCGTGCGAAGTGGCCTGCCTGGAATGGAACGGTTACACCTTCAGCGAAACCACCTTCAATAACACCTACCAGACGATGCCGGAGACGGCATGGAATTACTGGAACCTGATCAAGTTCAACGAGCACGAGCGCGACGACGGCAGCATGATGCTGCTGATGCGCAAAGACCAGTGCATGCATTGCGAGGATCCCGGCTGCCTGGCGGCGTGCCCCGCGGATGCCGCCATCGTGCAGTACGCCAACGGGATCGTCGATTTCCAGGAGGCGAACTGCATCGGTTGCGGCTATTGCATGACGGGCTGCCCGTTCAACATTCCGAAGTTCAGTCCGAAGGCGCGCAAGGTTTTCAAATGCACGCTGTGCAACGACCGCGTATCGGAGGGGCTCGAGCCGGCTTGCATCAAGGCGTGTCCCACGGGCTGCCTGCATTTTGGGACGAAGGCCGAAATGAAGGAACTGGCGGAGACGCGCGCCGAGCAACTGCGCGACGTATTCCGGATTCGCCGACGCGGGAGTTTACGATCCGCCGGGAGTGGGCGGCACGCACGTCATCTACGTTCTGCACGATGCGAAGAATCCCGAGCTGTACGGCGGCCTCCCGAAAGATCCGCACATCCCCTGGACTGTGCGGCTCTGGAAGACAGCCGCTGAAGTGGCTGGGGAATATCGGCGATCGTCGGCGGCATTGTCGGCGTTGGCGTTCACTACTTGCGATTCGGCCCGAAGAGTCGTAAAGGAAGATCGAAGCAGGAAGCTCACGAGGAGCGACCACAATGAGCCGAGCGAACCCTATCTCCTCCCCAATGGGCGAGTTCTGCGCTATTCGTTCCATGAGCGGCTCGTGCACTGGTTGGCGGGTGTCTCTTACGTATATCTGCTGCTGACGGGTCTCGCGTTCTGGTCGCCCTGGCTCTTCTGGATCGCAGTTGTCCTCGGTGGCGCAACTGTTTCGCGCGAATTGCATTGTTGGTTCGGCGTGGTTTTCGTTGTTGGCGTCTTGCTGATGTACAGCATGTGGCGCCGGCAGATGAAAGAAACGCCCGCCGATAAAGCGTGGTGGGCGGCCATTGGTCATTACATTCGCAACGAAGACAATCAGGTTCCTTCCGCCGACCGCTTCAACCCTGGCCAGAAGTTGCTGTTTTGGGGTTTCTTTTGGAGCGGCATCGTGCTGCTGCTCTCCGGGTTGGTCTTGTGGTTCCCTCAGTACATTCCATGGGGCTGGCGTTTCCTGCGCTCGCGGCCGTCTTCATCCATCCGGCGTGCGCACTGCTCACGATCGCGCTTTTCATCATCCACGTCTATATGGGCACTGCGATGGAGCGCGGTGCGTTTGGCTCAGTGATTCGCGGCGACGTCTCGCGTGCCTGGGCTGAACAGCATCACCACACCTGGTATCAAGCAACTCCTTCGCGACTCCGACAGCAAAAAATGAAAGATGCGAAGTGGGACCGGCGCATCCGTCGCGCCAACGAACTGGCCTCCTCTTACCCATTCTCTGCGGAAGGACTCCGTTACTACGCGCACCTTGCAACGCAACAGAAAGGCCTTTACGCGGAAATCCAGAAAGCTCTCGCGGGTTCGCCGAAGATTTCCTCCGGATCGCCCCTGCGAGACCAATTAGATTTATTCCTGCTTTTGCCAAAGTTTCCTGGATTTCTGTCGGCGGTCAAGCAGATTGCGCCGGCGCCGCTTGCGCAGGCCGCCGCCAATCTGGCCGAGTGCGGATCGGCGGCATGGCAGCGCACAATTGAAGACTTCTGGCACGGCGATTCCGGACTGGCCGAGGGAGTGGACGACCCCGAACAATGTCAGTCGGCGATCGGCCCAGCCTGACTTCCCATCGAGTGCTCGCCTGGACCTTCCTTCAGCCCTACGCCGAATTTCTTGCCGATCGCCGCGAAGCCTCGATTGCAGATGGCACTCCGTTTACGTGCCCCCTTTGCGGCAGTAATCCCATCGTCGGCGTACTGCGAAGCGAAGGAGATGGCGCAAAAAAGTCGTTGATCTGCATGCTCTGCGCGCATGAGTGGGCTTTTCGAAGGATCTATTGCCCGGCGTGCGGAGAAGAAAGAGAACCGCAAATGGCGCACTATTCGGCGCCCGAGATCGCGCATGTCCGCGTGGACGTTTGCGACACATGCCACACCTATCTCAAGAGTATCGATCTGACCAAAACGGGGCTCGCGGTCGCCGTTGTCGATGAACTGGCAACAATCCCTCTCGACTTATGGGCGCGCGAGCATGGCTACCAGAAACTGCAAATCAACCTGCTAGGAACCTGACGGCTGTTTCCGAAGAGCCTCGGCATCGGAAAAGCGGAGAGAAGGGCGCAAACGAGACTATTCTCTCCCCCAGTCCTCAGTCATCATTGCAGTTTTAGTCGCTCAGCTCGACACCGAAGCGCTCTTCTTAAGTACCAAATCAATCGTCTGAATATCGACCAATCCGCAGCACCCATAAAGCGCCGGGAGTACGTGTTCCGGAGGATAAGTCCGGCGGAGTTCCGCGACTTTTCGGTGCCCGATCGATAGGCCGGGAGATACATCCGGCCGAGCAGGGGATGGCGTCCCCAGGCGCCGGACAATTTGTCGGCGCGCTCTTCGGTGACGAGGAAATCGCGCCGCAGCGTGGCGGCGACCTCGGCTTGCGGTTTGCCTTCGCCCCAGGTCAGATACGACGACTGGTTCTTGGCGTCATCCTGCAACAGAGCGAGCAGCACGCCGATCTGCAAGTCTTCGTCCGGCAATTGTTCGACTTCGGTCACTCCATGCGCGATCAGAATCGCGTTATTGGCGATTCCCTCAAATAGCGTCGCGGCGCGCGTATTCATGGTGAGAACGGTCGTTTCGAAACCGGCCTTTCCGCGCACGTAAAATTCTGAAGATAGGCAAAGGTAGTCACGTGCCCGGGCACCACCTCATGGCTTATGAGTTGTTCGAACTCGGGAAATGAAATCTGCAGCGAGGCGTTGATTTCGTACGTTGCTTCGTATTGGGGGCTGCCGTCGGCGTTACGCGCGCGGCCAAGGTAATTCATCGAGCCGGAGAACCACGCGTCTTTAATGGGGAGAAAATCTATGTTGGCGCGCGGCACGGCTGCCAGATCTCTGGGACAAATGCGGCAGAAGATTCTTTGCGCTCAAGTTGTCGAATTGTGCAATCACAGCCGCGCTCAATGAGCGCACTGACGCCAATGGAGCGATGCGCTCCCGGCGCCAGGCGTCCACTGCCTGTCAGCAGCTGAGCGGAATTGGACGATGCGTAGCCGGCGCGGCCCAGCAGTTCGGCCACGCGATTGCGCTTTTTTTCCGGCTTCGAAGGCTCGGGCGCGCTTGCCCGTGGCCGACTCCACACATCGCGCATAAGGAACGGGCTTGCCCTTGCCAGCCACCTCCATGGCAAGGTCCCACATGGTCTCCAGGCAATCCGCCAAGCCCGATCAGATAGGGTTTACGAAGCATGCCGGATTTGTCGCAAGTTTGCCTGCTTCCTCGCGGACTCCAGCAATGGCAGCCGGAAGGTTTACCGCTCGCAAGTACTCTTCCAGCGCCTCGCGATCCACCGTTTTGCCGGAGACGCCGCCCGATAGTCGCAGCCGCGCGGCTGCCGGATGCGTGTAAGCGGCGGGCAACGGCTCGTCGGAAAACCAGGAATCGGCAATGAACCGCCCCGTGCCCGAGGCGCACATCACGTCGCCGCCCCAAAGAGTATCGATGCCAAGGACAGCCTCAGCGACGAACCTTCCTGCTTGATCCATCACGACTCCTTCTCCTTTTTCTAAGGAACCAAACCAAACATATAAACAAAGTCCAACAAAAAGCAAAGCGGAAACTGTTTGCGAAACCGGCTCATTCAAATAGAACGGCGTCTGAATCCAATCTTCCTTGAAGCTCGGCAGCACACGCAGCGCCGCCCCAATCACCCCGCCCAGTGCGCCGCCAGCCATCAATCCGCCGGCAATGATAATGCCGCGCTCGCGGATGGCATTGCCGTGCTCGCCGCCGATCTTCTCCCCGCGCTTGTTCACCAGGTGCGAGAGGAATCCGCCGGCTAGGATTGGCGTAGTCAGCTGCAACGGCAAATAGATTCCCAGCGCAAAGACCATGGAAGAGAGGCCAAGCATCTCGAGCACAACGGTGACCATGGCTCCGATGCCGAACAACATATAGGCGACGGGTTGGCCGCTCATGAATCCCTCGACCACAGCTTTCAGAGCGGAGGCCTGCGGCGCGACTAACACTTGCCGTGTGTCGCCGATCGCCGCCTCTCCGAACTGAAAGGCCTTGGCCAGTAGGATGATGGTCAACCCGGCGGTGATTGCCGACACGACGACTCCGATAAACTTAACCTTCTCTTGTGCCGAAGGCGTGGAACCGAGCCAGTAGCCGGCTTTCAGGTCGGTAATGAACTGTCCCGAGGCGCACAGCGCAGTACAGACCATGCCAGCCAGGGCCATCACGAAGAACATGCCAGTGGTCCCGGAAAGTCCGAACTTCAGCAACACAACCGCCGAGACGATGACAGTCAGCAATGTCATGCCGCTGGCCGGGTTGTTGGCCGTGGTGGCAATCGCGTTGGCGGCCACCGTGGTGAAGAAGAACGAGAAGAGCAGCGTCAGCCCCAGGCCCACCGCGACCACGGTCCACGAAACATGGAGGTATCCGAAGAAAGCCGCCACTCCGATTGCCCCCAGCACCACGCCGAGCAGAATGGTGAGGATGGGAATGTCACGGTCGGTGCGTTCCATGTGCGGGGCTTCGCCGTGGCGGAAAGCGTGCAGCGCAATGCTGAACGATCCAGCAACCACTTTTAGCGATTTGAGAATGCCGACAAGGCCGGCGGTCGCGATGGCGCCCACTCCGATGAAGCGCACGTAATTGCGGTAGATGTCCAGGGCCGTCATGTGCGAAATGGGGATGGTAGCGGGATACACCACAACCTCGCCCATGTGGCTGCCAATGAACCAGATCGTCGGGATGAGCACGAAGTTCACCAGAATGCCGCCGGCGCAAAAGATCATGGAAATGCGCAGGCCCATCACGTAGCCCAGGCCGAGGATGAAGCCGACAGCGTCGAAATTGAAGACCATGCGTCCGCGGTCGGCCACTGCCCGCACTGCGGGTACAAACTGGAAATTCAAGTACTCCTTCCAGACGTGGAACGTGGTCACAAAGAAATCGTAAACCGCGGCGATGACGGTGGCCTGAAGCAGCAGCCTGGCCTGAGATCCGCCTTTTTCTCCCGTGACGAGGACTTCGGTGATAGCCGTGGCCTCTGGAAACGGCAGCTTGCCGTGCATTTCGCGCACAAAGTAGCGCCGCAGCGGAATGAGGAAAAGAATGCCCAGGCATCCGCCAGCCAGGCAGATGAAGATGGTCTGCACCGGATGCGGGTCGAGATGGAGAATGTAGAGCGCCGGCACGGTGAATACGGCGCCTGCCACCACGCTGCCGGAGGCGCCGCCCATGCCGGTGATGATCATGTTCTCCAGCACGGTGGAGCGCCGTTGGTAGACACGTGCCAGGCCGATGGCGAGGATGGAGATGGGAATCGCCGCCTCCATTCCTTGGCCGACCTTGAGGGCGGAATAGGCCGACGCGACGCTGAAGACGATACACAACAACGTGCCCCACAACACGGCGCGCCAAGTCACCTCAGGCGGCGCCATGCTGGGAGATACCAGCGGTATATAGATTTCGTCGTCCTTCAACGGCTGGTAGGCGTTGGCGGGAAGGGATTTGGTTTCGACCTCGGTCATCGTCATTGATCCTCTAGTACTCGATAGTATCCGGACCTGGTTCTTTCGAGCACTTGCGAACTGCAAAACTCGAACAGCCTGCCGGCCTATTCCGGTCCGTGGAGACTTGTGCAATAGGACATTGCAGTTCAGCACCAGCCATGGTTCGGAATCAAGTGTAGACATCACACGACGCCGTGGCGATCTACCCATCGCGGGGCATAGGTCGCAAACTCCGGCGCCCCGTAGTCAGAAAATATTGAGTTCGCAAGGTAGACTAGGAATTCCGCGACCCATGTTTTCCGGGAAATCGTGCCGTCGCCGCGGAGCCGGGATGCGAAACGCATGACTCCTCGACTGACCATTGCCATTCCGACCGTGAATCGCGCCAAACTTCTCCCTCAAGCCATCGAGAGCGCGCTCGCGCAAACGAATTCCGACATTGAGATCATCGTCTCCGACAACGGATCGACGGACGATACTCCCGCTGTCATCGAACGTTACGCGGCGCGTGACTCGATACGACAAATACGAACCTTCCGCCACGCATCGACGATGAGCGCGGCGAAGCATGGACAGTTCCTGATCGAGCAAGCGCAAGGGCAGTTCTTTGTCGGTCTCTCGGACGACGACTTTCTCGAACCGGAATTCGCGACTGAGGTTCTTGCGCTCTATGATCGGCACCCGGAACTATCCTTTGTCTACACGGGATGCGCCGTGCACTACGAGGATCGGCAGGTGCCGGCGCTCGTTGGTCCTTCTGTAGAGAGCGGTGCGTCCTTCCTGGCTGCGCATTACTCCGGCAAGCGCGAGGTGAGCTGGTGTGCCTGCGTAACGCGCGTGCAAGATCTGTTGGAACTTGGGCCGCAGCCCGAGGATCGCATTATCGGCGACATGTTTTTCTGGACGAAGCTGGCGTTCCGCGGATCAGTGGGCTGCGTGCCCCGCGTATTGTCCCACTATGTTCTCTTGCGGCCGCAGAACGACAACATCTCTCACGGGACGCCGCCCGCCGCTTGGGCGCGCGAATCGCGCTTATTGGCAGACGAGGTGATTGAAGCCTCACACCGGGCCGGCGCGGATTCCACCTATCTTTCCCGATTGCAGGATGACTGCAGCTCGCATATTGCGCGCTCAACAGCCAATCAGTTCGTCTGGACGCGCTTGCGCGGAGCAACCCGCAATCAAGTTTGGAATTGGGTTCCCGACAGCCTTCCTTATATATCGTGGAACTGGGTCACGACGAGCCGCCTGGCAGCAGCGCTGCTTCTACCGCGTGTAACCTTGAGGCGGCTGTTACTGTCCGGCGCGTCCAAGCTGGCTGCGGGACGATCCGCAACAGACATGACTGCCCAAAGCCAATCGAATGGCTAGGGCGATGGGGCAGTTCACCCGTTCGCCCATTGCCTGATTCGCCAGATGCTGGCGGGAATCACAACTACAAAGACCGCCGCAGTCGTGCCCCACAGTATTCCCGCAACCCCAAAATAAGGGGCCAATGCGAACTTCAACGCGAGAGCCACTGTGGTGGAAATCGAAAAGAGGGCAATTTGATAACGGAGAATCGACAGCCCATTCAGCAGAAGGTTCGGGACCCGAAACAGAGCCTGAGCTAGGATCCACACTGAAATTGCCCAAAGCAGACCTTGTCCGATACCGAGGTCGGTGTGCAACCACCAGCGCAACATCTTTTCACCGCACACCAGCAGGACAGCTGCTCCCGCAATCGTGAGGGCGCCGAGCAACGCCGTGCCGCGAATCAGCGCCCTGACAATCCACTTTCGATCGGACCGCTCGGCCGCGTCGGCAAACGCCGGCCAGAGCGGCTGCGATAGAACCACAATCGCGCCGATTGCTGTGATGCAAATGCGCATTGCAATCGTCATGCGGGCCGAGGCCTCCGGCCCAAGAAGCCTTAGCGCCAGAACGTTGTCGAGCATGAATGACAGGCCGCCCGTCACGGCCAGCATGAAATACAACATCCCTTGACCCGCCACTTCTCTTATCGCGTGTCGTGACGTCCACAAGCCCTCTGGACGGAATTCGCGATGGCGACAGAATAGATGCATTAAGCTTCCGGCATTAGACGCGACCAGCCCCAGGTAGACGATCGCCACGTAAACGCGCACATCTTTGGTGAACTGCGCGGCTGCGATGAGTCCAGCCGTGGTCAGAAGCGTTTGCACCAATTCCCAGAAACTCGAAACGTAGCCTTTCTGCAGCGCCATCCAGACGTTGTTGCCCGCATTCAGCGGGAGATTTATGGCCAGACCGATGATCGCGATCAAATATGGTCCGAGTGCTCCTTGTGCACCACCACAAATCAAGGCCACGAAAGCCGCCAACAAAAGCAAACCCGCCAAGCCACTTCCGGCGCACAACGCGCCCGCAATGTGACGCCGCGCCCGCTCTGTGTGTTCGGGTGCGCTCGACCGTGCGACGAGGGTCACCAGAGCGGTGCCCATTCCGATATCGACCAGCCCACTTAACCATGCCAGTGAAGCCGTGGCGCCCCAGATTCCGAATCGCGCCGGACCCAGCACGTGCAGCAAAAGGGGCATGACGACGAGTGTGCTGCCAACCTGCACCAGCCGCTGAAAGATGCCCACACCGCCCGATACGACAACGCGGCGATTCCTCTCGCGAACCGGTCCTGTCTCAATCGATTGCTCGATTCGATCGGGACTCGATATTTGTTCGGTCACAAACGTGGACATTAGGAATCACTCAATCGAAACTGAAACATCGTTGGCATCGCTCAAGGTTCGAGTAGAAAAGTGCTTCGTTATCGCTTCCAAAACACCTCGAAGATCCCAAACCTCTTCATGTGCGGAAAACTGCGGTTCACCTCGTCCCGTACCTCCGGCACCATGACGGCCCCTCGAAAGAAAGGAGCGTCGTTGATGACGACAAGGTTCAGATCGTCAGACTGCAGGATCTTCGCCAGTTCTTCCGGCGACGCGCCTCCATCGTTGTTTGTCACGTTTTTCAGCCCGGAAAGAAAATACAGCTCTGGACAATCGTTACCGGCAAACATCAGTCCATTGGGACTGTGTGCTCTCAAAAAGCCGGCGAGATCGTCGAAGAACCCGGCTCCTTCGATTTGCAAGCCACCCGCACGTGGCGATTGCATCGTGTCCATATGGCCGACGGCGTGAGTGATTTCGTACAAATAGCGCGGAACAAGGCTCACAACCGCAAACACGATGTAGAAACCAACAACGGGTGCCAAAGCGTAGAATCCTCGCTGCGTTTTCCCCGTGGACACAATCGCGGTAACGGCTAGCAGCGTGAGCGGTATCGTATAGCTCAAATAGATAGGAGCCGCAAAGGGAAATTGCACAAGCGAGCAGGTTGCCGCCAGAGAAATCAGCAGCACCGCTTGCTGTCGCTGGAGTTTTGCCGCTGGCGTCGATTCTTTCCTTCGAGTCCAAACCAGCGCGGCTCCCAGCAGAACTGCGATCGGCGTCAGTGCCGCCACTGAATTCCAGACGCCTGACACGATCTCGAATATCTGCGTCGCTCTCAGGGCTAGCACGACCGCTCCCAAGGCAAGGGCTGCCCCGATCGCTCTACTCTGGAACTTATCCCAATACATCGCCGCCGCGAGAAGCGCGACCAGGGGTAGTACATACACTAACTTCTCGATTCCAGCCGGCCGGATCACGCTCAAATCAACGGATCTGGCGGCTGCGCTCGATGTCACTCCAAACAGAACCCTCCACACGTTGCCAGATCGTACGTAGGGCAGGAGGAAGACGATTATGGGCGCGGCCACGCCGCAGAAAAATGGAATCAGCGCGCGAAATATGGTTCGGAATCGTCGCTCCGCCCGTGCCTGCACGCCTTTTTCTCCCAGCACGATGAGTCCCGCGACTGATGCGGACGGCAACACGAACTCATACAATTCGTTTGTCCCCAGCCGCGTACGCAGGACGTTTACGAGCGTCGCCAGGAACAGAAAAAGTGCTCCTGCACTAAACACGCGGTAAATCCAGCTGTCGTTGGCAAGTTTGTCATCGCTGCTTCTTGCGGGAGCGTTCGTCGCGCTCTCGCTCTGCTCCAGAAAAGCGAGAAACAGCAGCGCCCCGGCAACGTAATAGGCTCCGATTATCTTGATCAAAATCGATGCGCCGCCGCACATCCCCGCCACGAATAGCCATCGTCGGCTTCGCACTTCCAGGTAACGCAGCAAGGCGGCCGCTCCAAACGTAGCGAAGAACAGGTTGTACCAGGATGGCATCGCCGCCGGATAATTCGGGTAACTCCATGCGACGGCCAGCAGAGTGATTGCGCCCGCTCCCGGCGCAGAAGAAAACTGCAGCGCAATATAGTAGACAGCTGGAATCCAGGCCAGAAAAAACAGAAATACGCAGATTCGCAATGACACCAGATTCACGCCGAACGCGCGAAACGCCAGCGCGTGAATCAAACTCAGGCCACCGGTATAAATCTCGGCGAAATCGAGATGCGGCAGTTGTCCCTGCAATACTCGCAAGGCGCTCTGGCTTAGCGTCCCATCATCCGCGGGAACCCAGCCTCTGCCGATGTGGACCCACGTATAAATGCCTGCAAGCAATAGCACTATCGCCAGGCCCGCGGCGCGCACCCCCGCACTTTCGGTTGCCGCCGGGAGTGATCCGGCTTCAGCGCAGCCATCCGCCGCAGCCCCAGTAGCTTCCCTGAGCCGCACTTCGACACGCCACGGCTCCGCACGCGGCGCCAGTCTCTGCTCCATTGGCTTATGGTAAGTTCGTCTCACACCACCCGCACGTTACCTACGTCACAACGCTAGCCCCTCGCGATCAGCCAACTGCCGCTTACATCAAAGACCCGCACGTGAATGGGACTCGGATGAGTCGAATCTTCCTTAGAGGCAAGGTGCTTAACGGCTCTGCCCCCTTCCCCCGCCGTTTGTCCCTGTTCTTCGGTGATCTCTGAAGCCCGCGCGCCGCTTGCTAAGCTCCGGATTGAGAATCCAAAGGAGGGCCATTACCCGTGCCCGCAACTGCTTTCAAGACCGGTACTCAACCCACAATCAAGATCCTCTACGGCGAATCCGACGAGAACGTTTTGGCCAGCCATGCCGCCGAATTCAAGAAAGCTGGACATCACGTAACCACCGCGGTCAACCGGCATGGAATTCAGAACGAGCTGCGTCGAGACGCATTTGACCTGGTGATCCTCGGCCCCACCATGTCGAAGGACGATCGCCACCACTTGCCCTACATGGTCAAGAAGGCTCATGCGGGAACCAAGGTGCTGGTCATGCACGCGGGAACGCACCACCACGAAGTGGATGTGGCTGTCGACTCCGAAATCGGCATGGGTCTGCTGCTGGAAAAGATCGCAGCGCTGCTGCAGCCAGTCGGTGCAGTTTAGCCGTCAGCTCTCAGCTGTCAGGAAACCCTCTCAACCAAGACCTTCTCGGCCTAATGAATTGGAAACGCGCCCTAGCTTGATCGGGGCGCGTCTTGCTGCACGCAATCGGAACCTCCGATTCGCGTCGAATTTAGCCGGAAAATACGATCCCAACGCCGCTTTAACTGACGGCTGATAGCGGACAACTGAGGGCTGATTTAAAATGGGCCGCTAGCCAAGAAGCGGTGACGTTTCCTTGGCTATCGGCCCATTCGATCCGGAAAGGGATCGGAGGTGATACCTTTATGCTAGACCCCGCTAGCTGATTGTCAAGCGGAACTTCTGGCGTTCCTGGAGTCGCGAATTTTGCCTTGCGTGTGACGCAAATCGTTGACACTCGTTCGCCGGCAGTGTTAGTTTAGTTGGTTTTACAAGTCGCTCTTCTAGCAAGAACGTCCGGCATCCGATCATCAGAACAGCTTCGATCGGACGGAACTTCGATCACTAGAGATTTGATGCAAAGACTATGGAGCAGACCCTCCGACAACTAGGCGAATTACTGCTCGGAGCCGTGCCAACGGTGATCCTGCTGGCGCTCGTCTATCTTCTCTATACGTTCCTCGTTTACCGGCCTCTGTCGGCAGTGCTGGCAGAACGCCGCAACCGAACTGAAGGCGCGATGGACAAAGCGCGCGCCGACATTGCGGCCGCCGAAGCTCGTACCGCCGATTACGAGCAAAGGTTGCGCGAGGCTCGCCAGAAGGTTTTCAAAAGCCTCGATGCCCGCCGCCAGCAGGCAACGCAAGCTCGTACCGAAGCCGTCAATCGGGCTCGGGCTAGTGCGCAGGATCAGGTGAAGCAGGCCCGCTCCGCTATCGAGCAGGATAAACAGAATGCGATGACAAGACTTGAATCGGAAGCGGGACGGCTGGCGACCGATATTGTGCGTACCGTGCTGCGTCCTGTCGCAGCTCCGAGCGGGGTCGGCGGACAATGACGATGAAGACAATCCTTCGTTCGCTTCTTGTGCTAGGTGCGGCGTCTTGCCTGTGGTTGAGTGTCCCCAGTGCACCCATCTACGCGCAGGAACAGTCGACCCAGTTGTCGGCGCAGGCACAGCCGGAAAAAGAAAGTGCCGAAAAGTCCGATGCCGATAAGCCGGGCCAGAACGCCGGCCAGCCCGCACAGCCCGAACATCACACTGGAATCGGCGGCGAACTCGCCAAGGAGACGCGCGAAGCGGAGGGCGACGAGGAAGAGAACGCCAATCTTAAACACTCTGCCATGGTTCAGAAGCTGGCCAAACTGACCGGGCTCAGCGTCCATGGGGCGCATTTGCTGGCGCTTGGTTTGAACTTCGCCATCATTGTGTTTCTGGTGTTCTGGTTGGGTCGAAAGAGCGTGCCCGGCATGCTGCGCAAACGCGGTGAATCGATCCAAAAGGCTTTGGACGAAGCGCGCAAGGCCAGCCAGGAAGCAAACCAGCGTCTGGCCGATATTGAAAGCCGCCTGCGCCAGATGGATACCGAAATCGGAAAAATGAACTCCTCCGCTGAGAACGAAGCGAAGGGCGAGGAAATCCGGATCCAGAAAACGGCCGAAGACGAGATCCGCAAGGTAGTACAGGCTGCCGAGCAGGAAATTGCCGCCGCCGCCAAGCAAGCCCGCCGCGAACTCTCGACCCACACTGCCGATTTGGCTGTCGCCTTGGCCCGCAAACAGATCAACGTCGATTCGAACACGGATCAAGTGCTAGTACGAAACTTCTCCTCAAAGCTCGCTGACAATTCATCGCAGGGCGATGGCGGAAAGGACGGCCGGTAACATGGCTTCCGTCGTCGGCACCTATGCGCGCGCTTTTGCGGACGTTGTAGTCAGTCACAAGGCCGACCCAGCGCTCATGCTCGGGGAATTGCACTCCATGGAATCGCTGCTTGCGGAAAGCGACCAATTGCGGCGCGTCATGGAAAATCCGTCGATTCCGGGAGAGCAGAAGCGCGCCGTTCTCGACGCAGTAATACAAAGGACGGGCGGTTCGCGCCCCGTGCGAAACTTTATCGCTGTGCTGACCGATCACCATCGCCTGCCGCTGTTCAGCGAAATTGTGAAACAGGTCGAGCAGGAGTTGAACGAGCGCCTGGGCTTTGCGGACGCAAAGGTCACGAGCGCGCGCCAGTTGAGCGACCCGGAAAAGCAGTTCCTGGAAGCCGAAATCGCCAAACTGACTGGCAAACGAGTGCACGCCCGCTATGAGCAGGATGCTTCGCTGCTCGGCGGTGCCGTGGTACAGGTCGGCAGCACGATTTACGACGGGTCGGTCAACGGCCAGTTGGAGAGGATTCGAGAACAGTTGGTGGAAGGATAGCTTCGAGCCGCGGGCTACGAGCAACCGAACGACGGAATTGCTCAAAGTGTGTCGTCCGAGACTTGGAGCGTTGAGAGAAAGCAGTAGGCTATCGAGGTTCGGGCTGGTTTGCTCGTAGCTCGCGGCTCATAGCTCGAAGCTGGTTTATCTATGGCACAAATTAAAGCAGACGAAATCACGCAACTAATCCGCGAACAGATCGAGAACTACGAATCGAAGATCGCGGTCGATGAAGTGGGCACGATCATTACGCTCGGCGACGGCATCGCGCGCGTCTACGGCCTCGACAAGGTCATGGCTGGCGAACTGCTCAGCTTCCCGCACGGCATCGCCGGCATCGCCATGAACCTCGAAGAAGATCAGGTCGGCGTCGTGATCCTTGGCGAATACACCGAGATCAAAGAAGGCGACGAGGTCAAGCGCACCGGCCGCATCATGAGCGTGCCCGTGGGCGACGCCCTGATTGGCCGCGTCGTCAACTCGCTCGGCGAGCCGATTGACGACAAAGGCCCCATCGCCACCGACAAGTTCATTCCGCTCGAACGCATCGCCCCCGGCGTCATTGACCGCCAGCCCGTGCGCGAGCCGATGGCGACCGGCCTCAAGGCCATCGACTCGATGATTCCTATCGGCCGCGGCCAGCGCGAACTCATCATCGGTGATCGCCAGACCGGCAAGACTGCCGTCGCGCTCGACACCATCATCAACAGCAAAGGCAACAACCTTATTTGTATCTATAACGCGATCGGCCAGAAGCGTTCGTCCATCGCGCAGGTCGTCAAGATTCTCGAAGATGCGGGCGCCATGGAATACACAATCGTCGTCGCCGCGTCCGCCTCCGAGCCCGCTCCCATGCAGTACATTTCGCCCTACGCCGCATGCGCCATGGGCGAATACTTCCGTGACACAAAGCGCCACGCGCTTTGCATCTACGACGATCTTTCCAAGCATGCCGCTTCGTATCGCGAGATCTCGCTCCTGCTGCGCCGTCCACCGGGCCGCGAAGCTTACCCCGGAGATGTTTTCTATCTCCACTCGCGCCTGTTAGAGCGCGCAGCAAAGTTAAGCGACAAGAACGGCGGCGGCTCGCTGACCGCGCTTCCGGTAATCGAAACGCAAGCCGGAGACGTTTCCGCCTACATCCCGACCAACGTCATCTCCATCACTGACGGCCAGATCTACCTCGAAACCGATCTGTTCAACCAGGGCGTGCGCCCCGCGGTGAACGTCGGACTGTCGGTAAGCCGCGTCGGCGGCAGTGCGCAGATCAAAGCAATGCGGCAGGTTGCCGGCACGCTGAAACTCGAACTCGCGCAGTATCGCGAACTCGCCGCCTTCGCGCAGTTTGGCAGCGATCTTGATAAAGCCACGCAACAGCAGCTCAATCGCGGCCAGCGTTTGGTGGAGCTCCTAAAGCAGGCGCAATTCTCACCCTTGCCGTTCTCAAAGCAGATCATTGCATGATCTTCGCCGGAACCAGCGGCGTACTCGACGATCTCCCGGTAGAACAGGTGCGGGAGTTCGAAAAGGCTTTGTATCGGTACGTGGACACAACGAATCCCGGGCTTCTCAACACGATCATGGAAAAGAAGATTCTCGACGACAATCTCAAAGCCGAAATGTCGCGAGTGATCAAAGAAGCGAAACAGCAGTTTGTGGATTCAAAGCAGGCCGTAGCAAAGTAAGGGCGGCTGCCAGCGGTAGCTATGAGCTCTCAGCCTCGAGCCACAAGCAACCAAAAGCAACCTCAACCTCTTGTGAAAGAATTCGGATTTGCTTGCTCGTAGCTCAAAGCTGATTTATGGCCAACGTTCTCGACATCAAGCGCCGTATCCGCAGCGTGATCAATACGCGGCAGATCACCAAGGCGATGAAGACCGTCTCGGCGGCCAAACTGCGCCGCGCGCAGGAAGCGGCGCTGGCCGCGCGTCCCTATTCGCAAATGCTGACCAACGTCTTGAAGTCGCTGGTCAAGCGCGCCAATACTTACGATCCGATTACGGGCGAGCCATTGCATCCGCTGCTCGCGGACCGGCCGGAGAAGAACATTCTCCTGATCGTGGTCACGGGCGACAAAGGTCTTGCGGGCGCGTTCAACACGAACATCTTGAAGATCGCGAGCCGGTTTATCGCCTCGAAGCCCGAACAGAATATTGACGTCGAATGCGTCGGACGCAAGGGACGCGACTTCATGCGCCGGCGTTTCCCCTCCGCTCCTACCAAACGCGATGTCGAAGGCATCGAGAAGGGCGAGACGCCAATTCAGAGCGAAGAGCCGCGCGCCGGACGAGTGCAGATCGTCGGCGAATATGTTGGCGTGCTCGGCAAACTCGATTACAACTTCGTCTCGGCTCTCGGGCAGGATATCGTTCGACCGCTTCTCGAACGAACTTATCGATGGCGTCTACATTCTGTTTAACGAGTTCAAGTCGGTCATCGCGCAGCGCCTCGTCGTGGAGCAAATTCTTCCCATCAAAGAGATCGGCGAAGTGGACGTGAGCATGGCCGAAGAGGCAACCGAAGAAGAGCAGAAGCAGCGTCTCGAAGCGGCCAAAACCGCTGGGGTCGGCGTTCGTCCTGTGGATACACACGGGGTCGACGAGGCCGCCGCCAAGTTTGCGCACCGCTGATGTCGACTACATCTACGAGCAGCCTCCGGCGCAACTGTTTCGCCAGATTTTCCGAAATACATCAGCGTCCAGATCTTCCGTGCATTGATGGAGTCGGTCGCAGCCGAGCACGCCGCCCGCATGACAGCGATGGATTCGGCAACCAACAACGCGATCAGACATGATCGATTCGCTGACACTGGTAATGAACCGAGCGCGCCAGGCCAAGATCACAAAAGAAATTATCGAGATCGTAAGCGGTGCGGCGGCCAAGGATAAGACAGCGAGCTGCGGCTAGTAGCCAGTCTCCTCGCTGGGACTGCGGACAAAGTGAGCTCGACAATGTCCAGAACGGCTGATCCTAGTCTCTGCGGAAACTGAGGTTTTTATGCCAGAAAATATCGGACACGTCATTCAAATCGCCGGCCCCGCCGTCGACGTGCAATTCGTCGAGGCGACGATGCCTCCCATCTACCAGGCGCTTCGCGTCGTCAGCGACGGCTTCACCGTCCCTACGCCGATCAACGTCATTCTCGAAGTGCAGCAGCACCTCGGCGAAGGGCGCGTGCGCTGTGTCGCCATGGAGCCCACCGACGGTATGGTTCGCGGCATGAAAGCCATTGACCAGGGTGGCCCCATCTCGGTTCCCGTCGGCCGCGGCACACTCGGCCGCGTGATGAACGTCATCGGTGAGCCGGTCGATAACCTCGGCCCCGTGGCTTACGACAAGCGCATGCCAATTCACCGGCTGGCTCCGGCTCTTCGACGAACAATCCACTACCGCCGAAATGTTCGAGACTGGCGTGAAAGTCGTCGATTTGATCCAGCCGTTCTTAAAAGGCGGCAAGATCGGTCTATTCGGCGGCGCCGGTGTCGGCAAGACGGTCGTCATCATGGAGCTCATCAACAACGTCGCCAAGCAGCATGGAGGTTTTTCCGTGTTTGCCGGCGTTGGGGAGCGCACGCGTGAAGGCAACGACTTGTGGCTGGAAATGAGCGAGTCCGGCGTCATCAAGCCCGGTAATCCGGAGGAATCAAAAGCCGCGTTGATCTATGGCCAGATGACCGAGCCTCCCGGAGCGCGCCTCCGCGTGGCGCTAACCGCTCTCACGGTCGCGGAGTACTTCCGCGACGAACAGGGTGCCGACACACTGCTCTTCATCGACAACATTTTCCGTTTCACGCAGGCCGGCTCGGAAGTCTCGGCGCTCTTGGCCGCATGCCCTCCGCCGTCGGTTATCAACCGAACCTCGCCACCGAAATGGGCGAATTACAAGAACGCATTACGTCCACTAAGAAAGGTTCCGTCACCTCGGTGCAGGCGATTTACGTGCCCGCCGACGATCTTACCGATCCCGCGCCTGCAACCACTTTCGCTCACCTCGATGCTACGACGGTACTTTCGCGAGCGCTGACCGAAATCGGAATCTACCCGGCCGTCGATCCGCTGGCCTCGACTTCTCGCATTCTGGATCCGCGCATAGTCGGCCAGGATCACTACGACGTCGCGCAGATGGTGAAAAAGACGCTACAAACCTACAAAGACCTGCAGGACATCATCGCCATCCTGGGTATCGACGAACTGAGCGAAGACCAGAAGGTGACCGTCGCCCGCGCCCGCAAGATTCAGAAATTCCTCTCACAGCCGTTCTTCGTGGCTGAGCAGTTCACCGGCACGCCGGGACGCTACGTGAAGATAGCCGACACCGTAAAAGGTTTCCGCGGGATCGTCGAAGGCAAGTACGACGATATCCCCGAGCAAGCTTTCTACATGAAAGGAACAATCGAAGAAGTGCAGGAAACGGCCGAGAAAATGAAAGCCGTAGCAGCGTAAGATTGGAGTCAGTCGTCGATGGTCGTCAGTCGTTGGGGAAAGTCTCAGCTACCGACCGATTACGCCGACGACGAACAACGAACGACTAACGACGAAATGGCAGAAACTTTCCAACTCGAAATCGTCACCCCTGCGAAGCAAGTGGTGAAGGATGTAGCCGCCGAGGAAGCGCAGATTCCCGGCCTGGATGGCTATCTCGGCATTCTTCCGGGACACGCGCCGCTCATCACCGAGTTGAAGTCCGGTGAACTCACCTACCGCGCCAGCGGGGCGACGCACGCTCTGGCGGTAGCGTGGGGCTTTGCCGAAGTGTTGCCTGACAAAGTCACGATTCTGGCCGAGACCGCGGAACGTCCACAGGAAATCGACATCCCGCGCGCGGAAAAATCAAAAGCTCGTGCCGAAGAGCGCCTGAAGAGCAACAATCCAGAGGTCAACTACGATCGCGCCGAAGACGCGCTTCAAAGAGCGGAAACGCGCATAAAAGTCGCCTCCGAGAAGTAGTGTTACCCTGTTTTTTCTTTCACTCGAAGTGTGCCGCCGATTTGCAACGCGACATCTTCGTCAGACCCCGTTGCGCCCCGATTGACTTACCCTATCTCTAGCCCTAAGATTCAGCCCTAATGATTGGACAGACAATCTCGCACTACCGCATTGTCGAGAAGTTGGGTGGCGGCGGTATGGGCGTTGTCTATAAGGCGGAAGACCTTACACTGCGCCGCTTTGTCGCACTCAAGTTCCTCCCCGACGCCGTGGCGAAAGACCCTCAGGCGCTGGCGCGATTTCAGCGCGAAGCGCAAGCGGCTTCGGCCTTAAATCACCCGAATATCTGCACGATTTACGAGATTGGGCAGCAGCAGGAAGGCGAACCCTTCATCGCCATGGAGTTTCTGGAGGGTGTGACCCTGAAGCATCGGATCGCCGGACGGCCGCTCGATACCGATGTCTTGCTCGGCCTGGCCATTGAGATTGCCGACGCGCTGGATGCCGCTCACTCCGAGGGGATCATTCACCGCGACATCAAGCCCGCCAATATCTTTGTTACAAAGCGCGGACACGCCAAAATTCTGGATTTCGGCCTGGCAAAAGTAGCAGCGGCTGCGGCCGCTTCCTCCAGCGGCATCACCGCAGCCTCAGTTCACGCAACCGCCGACGGGTCGGATCTGACCAGCCCGGGCTCGACGATAGGCACTGTCGCTTACATGTCGCCAGAGCAGGCGCGGGCGCGGGAACTGGATGCCCGCAGCGATTTGTTTTCATTTGGAGCGGTGCTCTATGAGATGGCGGCGGGTATGCAGCCGTTTCGCGGCGAGAGTTCCGCTGTGATCTTCAAGGCCATTCTGGACGCGGCGCCCACTCCCGTGCCGCGGCTCAACCCGGATGTGCCCGCGGACCTGGAAAGGATCATCGGCAAAGCCCTGGAGAAAGACCGCAACCTGCGTTATCAAAGTGCGGCCGATGTGCGGACTGACCTGCAACGCCTGAAACGCGACACCGAGTCGCATTCTGCCGCCATCTCTTCCGCAAGCCGGAGCGCGGCGATAGGGTCGATTGCCGTCCAGCGTCAAGCGGGCCAGTCAAAATTGGCGGCATACATGGTTGCCGCAGTCGCTGTCGTCGCGATGCTCATCGCGGCCGGGATCTACTATCGCTCGCACATCGTCAAGCCCTTGACGGATAAAGACACAGTCGTGCTCACGGATTTCTCGAACAGCACAGGCGACGCTGTTTTCGACGACACGCTCAAGACCGCGTTGAGCGTCGCCCTGAATCAGTCTCCGTTCCTGAACGTTCTCTCCGACAGGAAAGTAACGGATACGTTGCAGCAAATGACGCGTCCCTCGGGCACGAAACTTACGCCGGAACTCGCACGTGAAGTGTGCCAGCGCACCGGCAGCAAGGCATATATTGCCGGTTCTATTGGGAGTCTGGGCAGCGAATATGTGGTCGGGCTGAAGGCGGTCAATTGTCAGACTGGAGACTTGCTGGCGCAGGAGCAAGTCACTGCTCCGGCCAAGGAAAAAATCCTGGACGTGCTTGGAGGCGCCGTTTCCAAGCTGCGGCGCGAACTTGGCGAATCCCTGGCGACGGTGCAAAGGTTCGACGCTCCCCTGGAACAGGCCACGACTTCATCCCTCGACGCGCTAAAAGCCTACACGTTGGGGCAGAAAGCCGATCGGGAAAAAGGACCGGGCGCGGCTGTGTCTTACAACCAGCGCGCCATCCAACTCGACCCCAATTTTGCGATGGGCTACCTGGCGCTCGGCGGAGAATACTTCAGTTTGGCCGAGCCGGGGCGAGCCAGTGAATACTACACCAAGGCATTTCAGTTGCGCGGCCGTGCCAGTGAGCGCGAGAAGGTAGCTATAGCGGCGAACTACTATCTGAATGTCACCGGGGAACTGGACAAAGCCGCACAGGCGTATGAAGAGGAAATTGAGAACTATCCCCAAAAGTCGCGGGCTTTCCTCAATCTGGGTGTGGTCTACGCCGAATTAGGGCAGCATCAAAAGTCGCTGGAATTGACCCTCCAGGACTTGCGCTTGAACTCCGATAACGTCGCCCCATGGGACAACCTCGCAAACGCCTACCTGGCGTTGCAAAGATTCGACGACGCGCGAAAGACCATCCGTGAAGCGCAAGGGCGAAAGTTGGATGACTATATTACTCGTAACGCGCTATATGCTCTGGCATTTCTGTCATCCGATTCCGCCGGCATGGCGGAGCAGCGCCAGTGGTATGCGGGCAAGCCGGAAGAAAATCACGGCCTTTCTTTGGACTCCGATACCGAGGCCTATGCCGGGCTTCTGAACAAGGCTCGCGCGCTGACTCGGCAATCTGTCGAGTCCGCAATCCACGCCGATAGCAAGGAAAACGGAGCCATCTGGCTTGAAAATAGCGCTCTTCGAGAAGCCGCGTTCGGCGATGCCGCGGAGGCGCGCGCGGCCGCGGCGGAGGGCCTGAAACTTGCTCCGGCCAGCCAGGGCGTTGCGAGTGAGGCGGCTTTGGCATTCGCCATGGCAGGCGACACAGTCCAAGCCGAAGCACTGGCAAAAGAGTTGAATACACGCTATCCCTTGGACACTCAGATACAAACCTTGTGGCTGCCGTCGATCCAGGCCCAAATAGCGCTGAACCGCAAAGCTCCAGCGGATGCTTTGCGCATTATGCAGGCACCCTCCGACACGCCCGCCGACTTAGGCCAAATTGTATTTGCCGACAATATCTCGTGTCTCTACAAGACATATATTGCGGGGGAAGTGTACTTGGCCGCTGGGGATCAAGGTTCCGCTGCTGGGCACTTTCAGAGGATCCTCGATCATAACGGCTTGGTCTGGAACTGCTGGACGGGAGCTTTAGCAAAACTGGGTGTGGCACGCGCAAACGCGCTGGCCGCAAAAGCCTTGCAGGGAGCGGATTCCGACGCAGCGCGTGTCCGGGCTTTGGCGGCTTACAAAGACTTCCTTGCGCTTTGGAAGGACGCCGATCCGGAGATCCCAATCCTGAAGCAAGCCAAGGCCGAGTACGCGAAGCTGCAATAGCCGACTGGCACAGATTACACTTCCGCAGCGATCCTAAGCACGGTGTTCCGAGCATTACGATCAATGCCGGTGGCCAGTTGACGGAATAATTTTCTGCCGGACTTCTACCTCAACTCCGCTTCCCGCTCCGGGCAGAGGATTCCCGGCAAGTTTTCTAATCCCGCGCCCTTGCCTTCGCGCCGCGCGAAGGCAATCATCTCCCGCTCGCGATCCGGCGGCAGTGGGCGTCGCTCGTAAGCCACAAGCAATTCCTCAACTCTTTGCTGCGCGCGATCAAGAACCCCGGGTGGGGTTTCGTCCATCGTAGCGAGGCCGCGGTCTACGACAGGGGAAGGGAAGTGCTGCTCCTTGCGGAAAAGCGCGCGCGTTTCTTTCAGCTTCAGAAAGTCTCCGTGCAATCCTGTTTGCGCGAACATATCAATCGCCAGTGAGTCGCTGCGCGGCTCAATCCCTTCGATCAATCGCTGTGCCGAGGCTATCGCCTCCGCGTTGATCACCAGCTTCTCGATACTGTGGCACGCCAGAAAATCCAGCATCCCTGCGCCGGAAATCATGTTGATTCCCGCCAGCGCGCCGAGCGTCGCCGACATGCCGCTCTCCATCTCCGCTTGCGCGTCAACTAAGCGGCCGTCGCCCGCGACCATGTACGCGTGTGTCGGCAGCCCGAAATACTTTCCAACTTCGGCGCATGCCACGTCGAGCATGGCCGTCTCGATCGCGCCCATCGGAGTTCGCCCCGTGCGCATGTCGAAAATTGCCGGTGCGCCTCCCCAAACGATGGGTGCTCCCGGCTTCGCAAGCTGATGAATTGCGATCCCGCTGATGCATTCTGCCGCATGTTGCACCACCGATCCCGCCAGCGTTACCGGAGCCGTTGCGCCTGCCAGCGGCATGCTGACGATCTCCGCCGGCACTCCCGCCCGCGCCAGATCGACCATGTTTTGCGACGCAAACTCTGACCAGTTCAACGGTGGCGAAGGGCACACGTCGAAAATCGCCCGCGGATGCCGCCGCAATTCGTCTGCGCCTCCGCTTTCAATCGTGAGCAATTCCAGCAGCGTGTGCAGACTCGACGCCGAAAAAGCGCCGGTCACCACCGGTTTTTCCGAATACCACAACACCAGCAACAGCCGGTACCAGTCGCCGATTTCCTGCGGCACGTCGTTGCACACCATGGCCGTCGATTGTGCCGAAAACTGCGGCAACATCTCCGCTACCTGCACCAGCCGCGCCAGGTCAGCGGCCTGCGCCGGACGCGCCTGCTGCGTCTTCGGATCGAGAATGTTCAAACACGATGAACCCGGATCGAAGTGGACTTGATCTCCCTCGTAACGCACCACTGGTTTGCCACTTCGGTCATAAAGCGAGAATCCGCGTGGTACCGACTCAAGCGCTTTCCGCGCCACCGTCTCCGTGATATGTGCGACTCCGTCTTCAACTCGTATGCCTGCGTCCCGCAGTAGCTCAACAACGTACGGAGCCACCCGTACGCCCGGGTTCTCGATAAGTTGGAAGGCCTCTCCGACGATGCGCTCAATGAACGATTTATCGAGCAGTTGAAATCGCGGCCTCATGCCGGCTCCTTCGTCTCGCACCGCGACTTCTGCTGCATCAACTCGCGTGCCAGTACAACTGCGCTCATCGCGTCCTTGGCATATCCGTCGGCCCCGATCTCTGCCGCCCACGCCCGCGTTACCGGCGCTCCTCCCACCATCACCTTGACCTGCGAGCGCAGGCCCGCTTTCTCCAGCGATTCGATCACGCCTTTCTGATTGCGCATCGTCGTGGTCAACAAGGCCGACACGCCAACGATGTCCGCGCCCAGTTCCTTTGCCTTCGTTGCAAATCTTTCGCCAGGTACGTCCACGCCCAGGTCATGCACGCGGAAGCCATTGGCCGTAAGCAGTGTCCCCACCAGAATCTTCCCGATCTCGTGAATGTCTCCCTTGGTCGTCCCTAGGACCACCACGCCTACCATCGGGCGCTCCGTGCCGAGTTTAGTTAGCTCCGGCTCAAGCACAGCCATCGCCGCCCGCATCGCCTCAGCCGATGCCATCATGTCGGGCAGGAACATTTGGCCGCGCGCGAACTCCTCGCCCACATCGTGCATGCCGGCGACGTAGCCATTGTTAATCGCGTCGAGGGGCGCGATGCCCTCCGCGAGCGCCTGTTGCGCCAGTTCTGCGGCCGTGTCCGGCGCGCCATTGATTACGCTCTGCCGCATTGCGGAGTAAGTGTCTTGAACCATAAAAACCCTCGGCCATGCTGGCTTGCCGTGCCCATCGGCGTCTGTGATCTCGGTCACTGCACTGCCTCGCAGCCCACCCGCGCTATGACACCGGATAGACCTTCCTTGGGGAGAGATCGGTACGAGGGAGTTGCAATCGGCTCAGCTCCCGTTCGGATGGACAACACCAGGGAAACAACCCTACTGGAGCGGGACGTAAATGAGAGAGCCCAGCGCGCCCTGCAAGCGATAACATAAGCTTCTTAAGTTTCATCGAGTCACGGTTATGTTGCAGCGTCCCCCCGGTCCCAAGCCGCGCTTTCTGATTGGCAATATTCCTCTGGCCAGTCGCGACCCTTTAGCCGTATTCAGTCGCTGGTCCAAGGAGTTCGGAGACATCTTTTACTACCGGGCCGGATGGATCCAAGTCTATTTCCTAAACCATCCCGACCTGATCGAATCCGTTCTGGTCCGCAATTACCAGAATTTCGTGAAGGACCGTGTGCTCCAGAACAGCCGCTGGTTTTTTGGAGATGGCCTGCTTACAAGCGAGGGGGAATATTGGAAGCGGCAGCGCCGCCTCAGCCAGCCAGCGTTTCATCGGGAGAGAATCGCCTCCTACGCCGGTGTCATGACGAACTATACGGAGCAGATGCTATCCCGTTGGCGGGACGGTGCCGTCGTCGACATCCATCAAGAGATGATGGCACTGACGCTGCGTATCGTGGTACGCGCGCTCTTTAGTGTCGAAGTTGAAGAAACGGAGGAGATCTCGGGAGCTCTGAATATCATGATGCGGAACAGCATTGGGGCGCGAATGATTCTCCCGCCGTTTTTCCGGCAGTTGCCTCTGCCCGGCATGTTCGAATTCCGTCGCGCCGTGGACAAGTTGAACAACAGTGTCTACAAAATCATCCGTCTACGGGGGAGGAATGGGGACGAGACCGGCGACCTGCTCTCCATGCTGATGGCGGCTCGCGACGAAGATGGCAGCCAAATGAATGAGAAACAACTCCGCGATGAAGTGATGACGTTTCTTCTTGCCGGCCACGAAACAACCGCCTTGTCGCTCTCGTGGGCATGGTACCTGCTCAGCCACAGCTTTCAGGCGCAGCAAGAATTGCGGGAAGAGATTGACCGTGTACTCGGAGGACGGTTACCCGATATCTCTGACTTGCCTTCCTTGAAATTTACCGAAAGCGTGATCAAGGAGTCCATGCGCCTCTACCCACCTGCGTGGGGTCTTGCTCGCCAAGTCATCAAAGACGTTGAATTAGGTGGCTACCGCATTCCAGCAGGGGCGAACGTCGTCATGAGCCAGTGGGTCATGCACCGCGATTCAAGGTTCTTCACGAACCCGGAAAAATTCGACCCGGGAAGGTGGCGTACCGAAGAATGCCAGAAGCTGCCGAAGTTCGCATATTTCCCATTCGGTGGAGGTCCCAGGCAGTGCATTGGCGCCTCATTCGCAATGATGGAAGCTGTGCTCCTCCTCGCCACCATCGCAACGAGATTTGCTATGCATCCAGTGGCGGAACATCCCGTGGCGCCTGTACCGAGCTTCACTCTGCGGCCCAAGCAGGGCATTCGCGTTGCTCTCAAAGAGAGACGGCAAACTGGGGCATGATCTAACGGCTCTTTTGGAATCAGTGGAATCTTGGTGTAACATTTCCCAGCCGGGTGCCCGAGACAATACGGGTGCCCTACACATCGCACTTTGCGATGTGTGGGTTCGTCACAACCAGCCCGCGTCAGGATCACCTTAACACCCCCGACGAAAACCCGGGGACATCCATGATAAGTAAAAGTCAAGAGGAGACGGAGGTCTCCTTACACTTGCAAGAGTCGTGTCTCGAAGCGGGGATACGGCGATTAAGTTAGCGAACCGTCCGCGATCATTGCGTGCGGCCAAAGCGGCAGCCTGGCCAGACATCCATTTGCGGGAACCGAGGGTAAGTCCGGTCCGCGAAGTATGAGTTAGGGTTTGCCAGCCGGCCTCGATACAGACGGTAAGGGGCATCCGGAGTCGAAACTCCTTTGCCCAGTCCCCGAATTGGCGAGGAACGGCCGGTCGATCGCCGGTGGTTCTAAGGTTTTTCCTTCTTAGGCGGTTTTGATTTTTTGCGCCCCTACCTTTTCCGCTCCGTCCTCGGGCGACAGCGCCCGCAGCTGAAAGCTCTGCCCGCTTTTGTCGACGGCCAACAGATAGGTGACGAGTTTGCGCGCCACCGCCAGCGTGGCCCGGTTGCGATGCCCGCGTTCCAACTCGCGGGCGTGCAGCGCCGCCAGTTGCGGATTCCAGCGCGGTGCCAGTTTGGCCGCCTCGATCAGCGCGCTTTGCAGCCAGTGGTTGCGCTGCTTCGAGATGGGTCCGTGTTGGCGGGTGGCCCGGCCTTTGTGACTTTTCTTTCCCGTTCCGAAACTGTGGGTGCCCCGTCCTCGCGTTTTTTGCAAGGGCGGGTAGCGATGCCGCCGAGTGACCCGCCTTTAACGGTCTTTGCGTGCACGATTCCAACTGAGGGTGCCCCATCCTTGCGTTTTTTGCAAGGGTGGGTGGCGATGCTGCGTGCGCTATTTGGTTTTGTTGTGGACACGTAACCACCCCGGCTGACAACCGGCATTCCCGACTCCCGCCCTTCGCAAAGAACGCGAAGAGCGGGGCACCTGTGATCTTTCAAGACGTTGTCCATTCGATCGGGACCGGAGAAGCTGATTGTGACGAGCAATCCAGTTTCCGAGGTCAGACCGAATGGACATCCACAAGAATGCCCGACTCACGCTTCGCAGTCGAGAGGCGTTAGTCGAAACCGTCATTGGCGGCTTGGGTTTCAGCCGTGCCGCCGCCAGCTTTCGCGTCACTCCCAAAACCGCAGCCAAGTGGGTTCGCCGCTATCAGACCGAAGGAGTTGCCGGATTGCGCGACCGTTCCTCTCGTCCGCATCGCAGTCCCAGAGCCACTTCGTCTCGCCAGGTGGGGTTAGTAATTGAACTTCGCCGTCAGCATCGTCCCGCCTATCACATTGCACGAAGCACTGGACTCAGTCCCGCCACCGTCAGTCGCATTCTGCGCCGTGCTCGTCTCAGCCGCTGGCGCGATCTGCATCCCCTGCCCCCGGTCGTGCGCTATGAGCATCCCTTTCCCGGCGATCTCCTCCATCTCGACATCAAGGGCATGACCCGCTTCCAGCAAGTCTCTTGGCGCGGTGACGGCCGCCGCCGTGGCCAACACAAACATCCTGGCTGGGAGGCCTTGCACGTCGCCGTCGACGATCACTCTCGCATGGCCTTCACTCAGATCCTCCCCGATCAGAAAACCCACACCACCATTGCCTTCCTCAAGGATGCCGTTGACTTCTTCGCTCGCCACGGCATCACCATCCGCGCCCTACTCACCGATAACGGCAGCAGCTATCGCTCCCATCTCTTTCGTCAAGCCTGTTTCGAGATGGGCCTCAAACACCGTCGCACTCGCCCTTACTCGCCCCAAACCAACGGCAAAGCCGAACGCTTCATCCAGACCGCCCTGCGCGAATGGGCCTACGCCACTCATTGGTCCGACTCCGAGCAAAGAAACCTCCGCCTCGCTCCCTGGACCCACTACTACAACCACGCCCGTCCTCATGGTAGCCTTCAATACCAGCCGCCCATCAGCCGCTCCGAACCAGGGACAACGTCTTGATCATCTACAGCCACCCTCTTGTGTTGCCGGGCTAGAGAGATCAAAACCAAGCCTGGGCCATCCACTCCCTCGATGGATTTTGCTTATGAAATTGGGTTTTGTTTTTCCTATAACTCCAGTCGTACATGCATCAGCGAAAGAATTTCTTATGGAACCTGGGGCCATCTGGATTTGGTGCGAGAGTGATCGAGACTAAGCCAAACCAGTTTTCAATTTGTCCGTAGGTCCTCCCACCAGGACCCACCTCTGCGCCCGATACCTTCAGAAACTCTCCGGAGAACTCAATATGACCTTCGCCGAAGACGCTCCACCTACCCTCGCCGTGTCTCACCGTCCCCGCAATATCCAACTCCTGCTGGAAGCTGTGATCCGGCCTCAGAACCAAAGTCACTTTTCCCCCACGAAGTTGAAGAGCGTATGTTCCAGACACAGCGCCTGCACTGAAATTCTCGCCCTCCCAGTACCAGAATACCCCGATCCCGACGAGGAGTAGAAAGCTCACACCCAGCCATGCTCCTACTGTCATCTTCACCGCACCCTCCTCGAAAATCGCCGGTCTATGATCTGTCTCCCTCAGTTGGTTCGCTCTAAAACGTATTGCGGGTCTCGTTTCCCTTATCGTCGGTAACACAGTTCGTTGTCGTTGTCGTCACGGTCGGGCGGGTGGCCCAGCCTTTGTGAGTTTTCTTTAGCATATCGAAACTGTGGGTGCCCCGTCCTTGCGTTTTTTGCAAGGGCGGGTAGCGATGCCGCCGAGTGACCCGCCTTTAACGGTCTTTGCGTGCACGATTCCAACTGAGGGTGCCCCATCCTTGCGTTTTTTGCAAGGGTGGGTGGCGATGCTGCGTGCGCTATTTGGTTTTGTTGTGGACACGTAACCACCCCGGCTGACAACCGGCATTCCCGACTCCCGCCCTTCGCAAAGAACGCGAAGAGCGGGGCACCCACAGCAGTGGGAGTGTCGAGGAGATCAAAGGCTGGGCCACCCGCCCACATAGCAGGCGGGCAAAAGATTGCAGCGCACCAGATCGGCGATGGTGCGGGCGTCGATGGTATCGCTTTTCTTCTTGCCCGCGCTGATGGCTTTCATCTTCGCGGGATGCGCCATCTCCAACTGCTCGCCATAGGGCTTCAGCGTGTCGTAGATCCAGCCGCTGAACAGGGTCGCCTCCAGCGCTCCCCGCCACGGCTGCGGACGGGCCGCTGCCCATTGCCGCAGCCCTGCGCGTTGCGCCGGCACGCTGCCTTCTTCCACAATCTCGCCGGCAGCGGTCTTGACGCAGAAACTGATGGTTTTCTTGTGAACGTCGAATCCGATATAGTGAGGGGTATTCATGGGGTTCTCCAAGTGAGCTTTCTGAGCCGGCGCTTTGCTCGCCGGTCTCAGCATCGTAGCCGCTTCGAGAACCCTTCTTCATTTCACTTATGCATTCATACAGACGGGAAATTCCCCAATTCTAAGGAATCCGCGCCGGGTCCCCGCGGACAATATGGGTGCCCCAGTCATTCGCGCACTTTGCGAATGACTGGGTGTCCTCTACTCCGGCAAAATTCGGCCGGACGACACTTGATTCCCCCTCGATCCTTGATCCCCCCGATCTATGAACCGCATCGGTCGATGGAGGCAAAGCAACTCAAAGGCGAACATCCGGAGAATAGTTAACGAAGAAAAGGAAAAGATAACGGGGAAATTGCCTAGAGAGTCCACACGAAACGAACCGCACTCCCATATATCATAAAACTCACCTAAATCCGACAAAGTTCTTAGTCCTTTTTTGTCTACTTTCGCACCCTGCAAAAGTCCACCTTAGTACCCCTCTACTAAAGTGGACATTCTAGCTGCAAAGACTGCCCTCTCGTTCCCAGTTCCTGGTTTGAATCGCAGCCACAAAAAAAGGGGTGATGCAAGCATCACCCCTTTCAATTGATCCGGCCAGGAAGGTCGCGCAGTTCGCTGGGCGAACATTGCGCTTTCATACCCTATTGGCGGCTCGAGTTCACAAGATCGTGGATCACATCCCGGTCCGTGAGTTGCTCGTAGGCGTGTTCGCCGTGGAGCGATTCGTCGAGGCCCATCGCTTCATGTGACTCGCTGACCTTTACGGGTGTGAAGGCGTCGATGATGCGCAGCATGGCGTAGGTAAACACAAAGGCCCAAACCGAAGAGAACACAACAGCCGTAACCTGCTTTAGCAGGAAGGTTGGATCGCCGTAGAGTAATCCATTGGCGCCGTCGGGATTGAACGCTTTGTTGGCGAAGACGCCGAGCATCACGATGCCCAGGAAGCCGCCGACGCCGTGAACGCCCCAAACATCGAGCGCGTCGTCCCAGCCCAGCTTGTTCTTCATTTCAACCGCGTAGTAGCAGACCACGCCGGAAACGCAGCCGATAATGACAGCCGTGCTGGGAGAAACGAACCCAGCCGCGGGAGTGATCGTAGCGAGGCCTGCAACTGCGCCGGTAAGCAGGCCGAGGAACTTGGGCTTTTTCTCGTTGAACCAAGCCACCAAAAGCCACGTGACGGCAGCGAAGGACGCGGCCACGTCGGTGTTCAGAAATGCAGTGGCGGTCACGGAATCCACGCGCATCTCGCTCCCGGCGTTGAAGCCGTACCAGCCAAACCACAGCAGGCCAGTGCCGAGCGCGACCAGCGGAATGCTGTGCGGGCCGCGGTCGGCTGTACGCCTCTTTCCCACGTAAATGACGGAAGCCAGTGCCGCGATTCCAGCGATATTATGGACGACGATTCCACCCGCGAAGTCCTTGACACCCCATTGCTGAAGGAACCCGCCTCCCCACACCATGTGGACGAATGGGAAGTAGACGAAGGTGAGCCAACCCGTCAAGAACAGCATGTAGGCCTTGAAGGTGACGCGGTTGGTGAAGGCTCCGGAAATGAGCGCCGGGGTGATGATGGCAAACATCATCTGGTAGGCGATGAACACGAATGCTGGGATCGTGTCGTTCGGAGATGGGGTGTTGAGGTTGACTCCATGGAGGAATGCGAGGTTGAAGTTGCCGATAACTCCATGCCAATCGCCGCTGAAGCACAGAGAGTATCCATAGAGGTACCAAATAACGGTGGTCCAACCCATGGAGACGAAGCTTTGAATCATGATGGCCAGGACGTTCTTGCGGCCAACCAGGCCGCCGTAAAAGAAGGCGAGGCCTGGCGTCATCAGCATGACCAGGCTGGAGCACAAGATCATAAAACCGGTGTTACCGGTATCGAGGTGAAGCATGCAATCCTCCGAGCGAGATTTAGGGATGTGGCTCGCGGATAGCGAGCGGGGGGTCCGAACCAGGCACTATCGCGCAGGTGGAGGGCCCGCAGACCCAGATGCGCGAAAAGCATTATTACACTCAGAGGTTGGACTTGTCGTGGGAGAAACTCAGTGCGGCATGTCACAGGGGTGAGTGATGAAGCGTACGTTCTGTAAACACATGGCGGGAGCGGTCGACGGCGGAGGTCCCGCAGGCCGCGCATTCGTCGTTCCGCTCTACGTTCTAATGTCCTGAGTCAGAAGTTCGTTGATTAAACTTGGCCGGCAACACCGGCGCAGCTGCCGGAGACGCGCCCTTCTCGCCCTCCAACAGATTGACGATCTGGGATGGATATGTGGTCATAGACTCGGGCATAATGGCTCCACTCACTCGGATTTCAAGAACGGGGTTCGGCACTTGCAAAAATTCGGAGCGCATGTGGCCCGTCGTATCCTGACGTATGCTTTTCTTTTGCTGACTTTCCTGTTGCTCGCCATTGCTGCCTTTGCCCAGTCGGTTCCGCAGGAACTCATAAGCGGAATCAAATGGCGCCTGATCGGACCCTTCCGGGGCGGACGCGCGGTCGCGGTGGCTGGCGTGCCGGGCGACTCGACAACTTTTTATTTTGGTTCGGTCAATGGCGGAATCTGGAAAACGACGGACGCCGGAGTTGTCTGGACCCCGATCTTTGATGGCCAGCCGGTAGCCTCCATTGGGGCATTGGTTGTGGCTCCCTCCGATCCTAATACTATCTATGCCGGAACCGGCGAATCGGACATTCGCGAGGATCTCTCCTCGGGCAACGGCATGTATAAATCTACTGACGCTGGCGCGACGTGGCAGCACATCGGCCTGGAGGACACGCGTCAGATCAGCCGCATCGTCGTTGACCCGCAAAACCCGAATGTCGTCTATGTGGGCGCTTTAGGACACGCCTTCGGTCCCAACGAACAGCGCGGCGTTTACAAATCCGTCGACGGCGGAGGGCATTGGACGCGGGTTCTCGATCTGGGTCCTGAGATCGGCATTTCGGATCTGGCGATGTGTGCCGGCGCCCCGCAGCTTTTGTTTGCCGGCGCATGGCATGTGCGGCGTCCGCCCTGGAGCGCCTATGCTCCGATCGATGGGCCAGGCAGCGGCCTTTACCGTTCGCAGGATGCCGGCAAGACGTGGGCTCGTCTCGACGGAAACGGGCTGCCAGAAGGCGATTGGGGACGTGTGGGAGTTGATGTTGCACCGGACGGAAAGCGAGTGTATGCGCTCATCGTTCTCCAGTCCGAGATGCAGTCTCAGGCCCAAAGCAGAAAATCCGGTCTCTATCGCTCCGACGATGGCGGCAACACCTGGGTCCTCGCTAATTCCGCTCCTCCTCTTACCAGCCGGGCGTGGTACTTCAATCGCATCACCATCGACCCACATAATCCCGACGTGATCTACATGCCGAATGTCGCTCTCTATCGCTCCGAGGATGGCGGGAAAACTATCTCGGTCGTGCGCGGCGCGCCCGGCGGCGACGATTATCACCAGCTTTGGATCGAACCCGAAGAATTCTGCCAGCATGGTTCTCGGAACCGACCAGGGGACCACCATCAGCCTCAACTGCGGCCGCACCTGGAGCAGTTGGTACAACCAACCCACGGCGCAGCTTTACCATGTGACAACCGACGACCAGTTTCCTTACGTCGTCTACGGCGCCCAGCAGGATAGCGGCAGTGCCGCAGTTCCAAGCCGCACCGACCACGGTCAGATCACGCCGCGCGACTGGTTTCTTCCCGGCGGCAGCGAAAGCGGATACCTGGTGGTCGATGCGAATGATCCAAACATCATTTATTTGAGTGGAACCTATGGTTCCGTCACTCGCTTCAACAAACGCACTGGCTTCAGCCAGGACATTACTCCGTGGCCGGCCAATGCATTTGGTGCCGAGATCAATCAGCGCAAGTATCGCGATCCCTGGACACCCCCGCTGGTTCGTTCCCCGCTTGACCCAGCAATGCTTTATCTCGGAACGCAATATGTAATGACGACGGTCAACGGCGGCTTGCACTGGGAGACCATCAGCCCCGATCTCACGGGATCCGCCAATGAGAAGTTGCCGAGTCCATCAAGCGAACCTCAGGCAACTCCCGTTGCGCCAAGTCTCGAAAGTGCCAAGCGCGCCGGTTACGGCGTCGTATTCACAATTGCGCCATCGCCGCTGAATCGTGATCTGATCTGGGCGGGAAGCGACACGGGGTTGATTCACCTGACTCGCGACGGCGGAAAGAACTGGAAAGACGTCACGCCGCCAGGATTGTCCATCTGGAGCCAAATATCGCTGATCGAGGCGTCGCATTTCGATCCCGCAGTAGCTTATGCGGCCGTCAATCGCAGCCGGGTTGACGATCAGGCGCCTTACCTTTATCGAACGCGCGACTACGGAGAGACCTGGCAACCGATCGCGAACGGCATTACTGCGCCATCCTTCTTACGCGCCGTGCGCGAAGATCCCCAGACCAAGGGCCTTCTGTTCGCCGGAACTGAATTCGGCGTCTACGTATCCTTTGACGATGGCGATCACTGGCAGTCTTTGCAATTGAATCTGCCGGTCACTGGAGTTCGCGATCTCACAATCCACGGCGATGACCTGGTCATTGCCACCTATGGCCGTTCCTTCTGGATTCTCGATAACATCACTCCCCTTCGCCAGGTGCAGACGCTTGACGCAAGCCGGGCGAAAGTTCCATGGCTTTACCGCCCGGCCACTGCGGTTCGCGTGGATAACGACTCGTTCTCCGGCACGCCGCTCCCACCCGAGGAACCCGCGGCCGAGAATCCTCCGAATGGAGCCATGATTGATTACTTCCTCCCGTCTCCGCCCCACACCGTGCTGCTGGAAGTTTTCGACGCTGAACAGAATCTTGTCCGGCGCTTCTCTTCCGAAGCACGTTCGTCAGAAGAGCATGTCCCGTCCAAATACCTGCCCCTTCCCGTCGCCGAACGGTGGTTGACCAAGCCTGAAAGCCTCGAGAAAACTCCCGGCATGCACCGCTTCGTATGGAACCTCACCTGGGGAAGTTCGGGAGGCCCAACCGACGATGAGGACGCCGACTACCACCGTCCGAGCGGGCCGAAGGTCGTGCCGGGAATCTATCGGGTCCGCCTGACAGTCGATGGACAGACGCAAAGCCAACCCCTGACCGTCGTGATGGACCCCCGTTCGCCCGCAACTCCCGAAACACTCGCGCAGCAGTTGCGTCTGGGCCAACAGATATTTGCCGAAACCACTGAGCCTCGCCGCGCCCTGGCCGAAATCGTCTCGTTCCAGAAACAGCTTGCCGACATTCAAAAGAAGCTGGAGCAAGAACCCTCGACAATGCCAAACGCGCAGCTCAAGTCGGCGCTCTCGGATAGTCAATCCGCCATCGCCAGCATTGTGATGAATAAGGAATTCTCGGAGCAAGAGGCCCCAGGACTACAGGACGCCTACACCGGTCTGGTTTCCGCTCTGCGAGTCGTCGAAGGCGGAGATCGTGCCGTCCCTTCGCAGGCGATCGCCGTTTACATGGAATCGAGCCGGCACGTGAAAGCCCGCCTCGCAGAGTGGACTCGATTCAAGCAAACGAACCTGGTGCAACTCAACCAGAAACTGCGTGAGGCCAACCTTTCTCCCCTCGCCATTGCTGAAATCGAACAAGAGGTCGAGTTTCTGATATCGCGCTAGACGGAGCCGGAAGCGTTTCTGAGCGCCACGCTAACGCCAACCACCTGCGTATGGATGTTCTAAATCCCTACACCCAGGCGCACAGGCCAGCCATTCACTGACCGAGACGTGGTGACAATGGAGATGCAGGGAGCCAGTTCAAAAGTGGCAGGTCTTGCTTTGAGAACTGATTTCGGAGTGATTTCAGCGGTGTACGCCACTGAAAAGAATGGCTCCTCAGGTAGGACTCGAATCCCCACTCAAACGTATATTCAACAACATGTAGAGCAACAGACGGCAGTTTTAGCGATCTTGGTACATGCAAGGCAGTGCAAATGGCAGGTGAACGGCAGGTGAAGTCGTGGAACCAAAGACTTCCACCGTGTGAATCTGACCCGATTAGGCTTTACAACGACTTAACAGACCGCGGGGACTGCCAAAGTTCGCGGAAGTCGTATAAGACATAAAGAATTGTGGGTTGGGTTGTGGGTTGGAATTGTTCGAGGGCAAGCGCGCGATCCCGCACAGTGAGCTGTGACCGTTTTTCATAGACAGGACGGGCGAGGCAGGCGACGGAGCTTCCCGAGTGCTGGCAAAAGTCAAGCCGTTTTCCCTTAGTGATCGGTTTGTGATCGCATTACATTCGACGATTGGGCTCGCTGAAACCGGACTGTTAGTCTGACCTCCGGAGAAAATCCCCGCGAAACTCGCCTGCATATTGCGCAGGGCATTTTCTCCGGTCTCCGCATTAACAATGCATTGGCAAAGGGAATCATAGAACCGGCGTCACCTGCTAAACCAGAGCAAAGGGGCTGCCGTCATTTTCCTGCCCGATCCCCGCAACATCAATCCTTCGCTTTGTTCCATATAAGTAAAAGGCTCGGCCGGCGCGGGCGAAATGTGTTGTGAACTTCGGGCCGTGACACCGATCACAGACGTTACTCTGTCCGTATACATAGTGTGCCTCTCGAAAACACCGAAAGATCTGAGCGCACAGGAATTATACTTTTCTCCGAATTCATCCTTCGATGCCTATTTCTCTCGCCGCACTCCTCGCCGCTTTGTGTTCGGTCGTCCGTTCGCGTGCTGACCTCCAACTCGAAAATCTTGCCCTACGCCACCAAATCAACGTGCTACGCCGCTCGGTGAGGAAGCGCCCGAACTTGACCTCGAGAGACCGTCTCCTCTGGGTGTGTCTATCCCGCCTTTGGCGGGATTGGCGCTCGACCTTGGTCATCGTTAAGCCCGAAACGGTGCTGGCCTGGCACCGCAGAGGCTTTCGCATGTTTTGGACTTGGAAGGTTCGGCACGGACAACCCGGCCGCCCCGTCGTTACCCGCGAGGCTCGGGACCTGGTCCGGAAGATGTGCTGGGAGAATCCTGGTTGGGGCGCACCGCGCATTCACGGAGAACTGCTCAAACTCGGCATCGACATCGGCGAGACGAGTGTCAGCAAGTACATGGTGCGCCACCGCAATCCGCCGTCTCAGACTTGGCGCACATTCCTGGAGAACCACGTCTCGCAGCTTGTCTCCGTCGATTTCTTCACGGTCCCCACAATTCGCTTCCAGGTCCTCTATGTTTTTCTGGTATTGGCCCATGATCGTCGCCGCATTCTTCACTTCAATGTGACCGCCCACCCGACCGCCGAGTGGACGGGACAGCAACTGCGAAACGCCTTTCCCTATGACAAAGTCCCACGCTACTTGCTGCGAGACCGAGATGCGATCTTCGGCAATGACTTCCGGGAACAGGTGCGAGACATGGGCGTACAAGAAGTCCTGTCCGCGCCACGTTCGCCATGGCAGCGAGCCTACGTGGAGCGGGTGATTGGCTCGATTCGGCGCGAGTGTCTCGACCACGTGATCGTGTTCGATGAAGCTTCGTTGCGACGTATTCTTGCTTCGTACGTTGACTACTATCACCGGTCCAGAACGCATCTCTCATTGAAGAAGGACTCGCCTGAGTCACGCCCGATTCAGCGGCCCGCAGTCGGGCCGGTCGTTGTGCTACCCCAAGTCGGCGGGCTGCACCACCGATACGAACGCCGAGCCGCCTGAAACAGCCAAGTCCGCGTGCGACCTTTTGCTTCATCTCTTGAAATCTGTGGCCGAACTGCGTCACTCGCTCACGCATGCCGCTGTGAATTTGCTTTCACAGAATCAAACACGTGGCAAAATACTCGTGAGATTCACGAAACCTCGTGCAACGAGGCCGCGAGTGCACTGCACGGGATTTTCGTTAGGGACAGACAATCGGAGGGACAATTCGGAGAGGAAGTCAAGGTTACGCAGGTTTTATGCGGGTAAAAAGTTGGCTCCTCAGGTAGGACTCGAACCTACAACCCTCCGGTTAACAGCCGGATGCTCTGCCATTGAGCTACTGAGGAGTGAAAGCACGCTGCTCGCGCTCGATTTGTCTTAGAAATCATATCAGAGCGCGCAATCGATTGGAACACCCGCGCGGTTCGGGCAGCACCTTTGCTCTAAAGTGCACCTTCTGTATACGGCTCGTACCATACCTGCGTCCCAGCATTGGAGCCTAATATCCTCATTCTTAAGGCTCAGTGGATCCCCTTCTTGTTCAGGAACACCCCATATTTCTTGTCCGTGTTCTGGATGTGGTCGGTTAACCAGCTTGTCAGGAAGGTCATCACCGAAACCGCGACCAGCAGCTTGCCTTTGCCAAGATCTTTCTGAAATTGAAGCACCTGCTTCACCAGCGCCTGATGCTCGCGTCGATGTTCGGCCAGGCCCGGGAACCCATTCTTTTGCATCATTTTCTCTTCCCCGGCGAAATGCTTTGCGGTATAGGCAATCAGCCGATCCAAAATATCCGCCACAATGTCCGTGCCGTGCCTGGCTCTTGACGCCTCATTCAGATCGTTGACCATCTTGAACAGCATCTGGTGTTCTTGGTCGAATCTTGCGATTTGCACGCTATAGTCTTCCGTCCATTGAATGCCGCTCATGTTGCGCTCCTCGGACACACAGAACGTGCCGCCCCATCAAGCCGCGACAAAGCTACTCTGGGCTGTCGACGGAGGGCTCTTGTTAGCTTGCTTTTCTGATCGGCCTCGTGGGGATTTTCATTGGGCAGCCGGAGCAGATCGAAAGTGCACGTTAGAGCGCGTTCTTTTGTGCCCTTTCTGCTAACCTGTCTTTTCGTAGTTCGTCCACCCAGTAGCTCCGCCACAATTGAACTGAGGTGTCTATGTTCGGAGGTTTGCGTTTGCTGATCGCACTTTCTTTTTTCGCAGCTGGTCTTTCCGCGCTCGTTATGGCCGAAGATGTCCCTGCCTCCCCGGGCCCGCCGAAAACGAAGGTCGCTCCTGTCGAGGACACCGTTCAGGGCCACAAGATCGTCGATCCCTATCGTTACCTGGAAAACTCCGACGATCCGGACACCAAGCTTTACGTCGAAAGGGAATTGGCCTATACCCGTTCCATCCTCGACCCGCTTCCCGGACGCGAAAAAATCAATAACCGGCTCACCCAACTTCTTTCTATTGGAACCGTGAACGCCCCGCAGTTTGGCGGCAAGTACTACTTCCACACCCGCCGCGATCGCGGCCAGAATCAGCCTGTTCTCTATGTCCGCGAAGGCGTCAATGGCGCGGACCGTCCTCTGCTCGACGTGAACAAACTTTCCGCCGATGGCACCGTCGCCCTCGACTGGTGGTATGCATCCGATGACGGCAAGTACATCGCCTACGGCACATCTCCCGGAGGATCGGAAAAAAGCACGCTCCGTGTCCTTGAGACCGCGACCGGCAAAACTCTGCCCGACACGATCGAGCACACCAGCGCCGCAAGCATCGCCTGGAGGACCGACAATTCCGGCTTTTACTACACTCGCTATCCCCGAAAAGGAGATGTCCCGGAAGGCGAGGAGGTCTATCACCGCCACGTCTTCTATCACGCTCTCGGCGCTGACCCCACCAAAGACCCGCTCATTTTTGGCTCGGGCCGCAAGCCCGAGGATTGGCCCAACATATCCCTTTCTCACGATAATCGTTGGCTGCTAATTGATGTCGAGGAAGGTTGGACCAAGTCGGAAATGTACCTTGTGGACTGCCAGTCCACGAACCCGCCTGTCGAAATCACGACGGGCAGGAACTTTCTCTACGGCGCCGATATCTTTGAGGGAAAACTCTACATCACCACCAACGAAGATGCTCCGCGCTACCGCGTCTTCATCGCCGACGCAACAAATCCGAAGCGCGAAAACTGGAAGGAACTCATCCCCGAGACTGATGCTGTGCTGCAAGGTGCCAGCGTCGCTGGCGGGAAACTCTTTCTCCAGTACGAGCACAACGTCGCGTCGGAGTTGAAGCTCTTCTCGCTCGACGGCAAGAAGCTCGCGGAAATCCCTCAACCGGCCATTGGCAACGTTTTCGGCGTCGGCGGGCGCGAGGATCGATCGGAGATATTCTTCGCCTTTCAGTCCTTCACCGTTCCTCCCACCGTCTACCGCTACGATTCTGGCAAGAGTACACTCTGGGACGGCGTGGAAGCGCCCTCGATCGATTCTTCCGCCTATGAAGTGCGCCAGGAGTGGTACCGCTCAAAGGACGGCACCAAGGTTCCCATGTTCGTCGTGAGCAAGAAAGGCTTGGCGCTCACCGGCAAGAACCCAACCCTACTCACCGGATATGGTGGCTTCAACGTTTCCAATAGCCCCACCTTCAAACGCGATGTTTACCTTTGGTTGGAGCACGGTGGCGTCTATGCGGTCGCCAACCTTCGCGGAGGCTCCGAGTTCGGCGAGGATTGGCATCGCGCTGGCATGCTCGAGAAAAAGCAGAATGTGTTCGACGATTTCATCGCAGCTGCCGAATATCTGATCGCGCAAAAGTACACCGATCGCAACCACCTCGCCATCTCCGGCGGATCCAACGGCGGCCTACTCATGGGAGCTATGATCACGCAGCGCCCCGATCTTTTCCGCGCCGTCATCTGCGCTGTGCCGTTGCTCGATATGCTCCGCTATCAGAACTTTCAAATTGCCAAACTCTGGATCCCCGAGTACGGCTCTGCCGACGATCCCAAGCAGTTCGATTGGCTCTATGCTTACTCGCCCTACCACCACGTCAAGCCCGGAGTGGAGTATCCCGCGATGCTCTTTATGACGGCCGACACAGATACTCGCGTCGACCCTATGCACGCTAAGAAAATGACTGCGCTCATGCAGGCGGTGGCCAAGAACGGCGCCAGCAAAGACCGGCCAATTCTGCTGCGCATCGACACCAAGGCCGGTCACGGTCAGGGCAAACCCGTGACCAAGCAAGTCGAGGACAGCACGGATATCTACTCATTCTTGTTCTGGCAGTTGGGAGTTACACCCTAGTGTCCTGAGTCTGAAACGACGTCATCGGTCATGAAAGTTTTGAAAGGGCGCGGCTTCAGTTGCGCTGCAAAGCATCCTTCAAAACATGGGCTAAAGCCCTCACTGATTCGAGGCGACTTACGCGGCCCTGAAGGGGCGATCCCTGCGATCTGATCCAGCCACCTTGCGCTGCCTGCGCTTGCGCACCACGCACGTGATGCGGGCCGAGAGAAACACTCGCCCAGTATGTACGGTGACACAGTACATGCCAAGTCCGGACGAAACGGCCGCGTCCATCTCTGGATTTTGTGAGTGGCACTCTTCATTCGCAATCAGAACGGTTTCCTTCCATCCACCCGCGTTCGAAGGCGTCAAATGTCTTGATTCCAATGGACCGGCCGGCCAGGAAATCGCGAACCAGAGGGGTAGACTTCCCGGCTCCCGCGAAATGCTAAGATTTGCGGCATGGCTTCTCGCGCCAAGAAGAACAGCGCCAAGCACGCGGGCAAGACCGCTCGCGTGGGCAGGACGGCTCGCGCCCGCAAGGGCGAGCGTCGCAAGCTGAAGCATCCTGACGGCTCGGAACTCGTTGTCATTACCGGCATGAGCGGATCGGGCAAGGCCTCAGCCCTGAAGGCCTTTGAAGATCTTGGCTATTACTGCGTCGACAATCTGCCGGTCGAACTGATTCCGCGCTTCGCCGAGCTGGCATTGCAATCGGGAGAAATTCCGCGGACCGCGCTCGTTGTCGATGTGCGCGAAGGATCGCAGCTCGACAAGCTGCCGGCAATCCTGAAGACGATGAAGCGCATCATCCCGACGAGGGTGGTTTATCTGGAAGCGAGCGATCCGGTGCTGCTTCGCCGCTTCAGCGAGACGCGCCGCCCGCACCCGCTGGGCAAGACGACTACTGTCCGAGCTTCGCTGCGCGCCGAGCGCAAGCATCTACGGGCCATCCGCTCAATCGCCGATCTGGTGATTGACACTTCAAAATTTAATGTGCACGAGCTGCGGGCGCACCTCACGGACCGGTTTACTCAAAAGTCTGGCAACGATCGAGCCGATCCTGGTTTCTTGCGTCAGCTTTGGTTTTAAGCACGGCGTTCCGGACGACGCCGACCTGGTATTTGACGTTCGATTCTTGCCCAATCCGCATTTCGTGCCCGCGTTTCGTCCGCTCACCGGGCGCGATCCGCAAGTTGCAAGGTACATACGGTCCTTCCCGCAAACCAAGGAATTCATCAACCGCATTGCCGATCTGTTGGTCTACCTGCTGCCGCACTACGTGCATGAAGGCAAGAGCTATCTGACGATCAGTTTTGGATGCACCGGTGGACAGCACCGCTCGGTGATGATTGCCGAAGACGTGGGAAAGCGGCTGAAGAAAGCCGGATACACGGTGAAGGTCGTTCATCGGGACAGCCCAGGAGGGGTAGGCTCACGGAGGCAGGGCCCGTTCTCCCTGTAGAATTGGGTATCACGCGCATGGCAACGACTACACTGGCGGAGACGAAGGTTCCAGCTACACCTGTGAAGCCCCGCCAATTGGCGCGTTTGCTGCGATATGTGTTGCCTTATTCCGCGCCATTCGTGGTTTCGGTTCTCCTGATGGCGATGGTGGGGTTGCTGGACGCATTCCGCGTCTTTTGATCGGGCCGATTTTCGATCGCGTGTTCAATCCCGAGTCCCAGGGCAAACGCTCCAGCTGTTCCAGCTGCCCGGGTACGACACGTTTTTTCAACCTCAAGCAATCATTCCCTCGCACTTCCATAATCCCTGGACTGCCGTGGCTTTTGCGCTGGTGGCGGCTACAGCTCTGAAAGGGATATTCGACTACCCTGGCACTTATCTGGTGAACTACTCCGGCTACGGCATGATCACCGACGTGAGGGACGATTTATACAATGCCTTCCTGCGCAGTTCGGCGGCGTTTTTTTCCAAACATACGACGGGCACTTTGCTCTCCGCCATCATCAACGATGTAGAGCGAGTGCAGTTCGCGATGTCGACGGTGCTGGCGGAATTCCTGCAGCAATTTTTCACGTTAGTGTTCACCGCGGAGTGGTGGTGTTACTGGGAGGAAAACTGGCGTGGGTCCTGTTGTTGTTTGTGCCGGTGATCCTGTATTCGTCGAAGAAAATCGGCCGGAAGGTGCGCACGAGGACTCGGGGCGGCCAGGACAAGCTGGCGGAAATCCAGAACATTCTCCACGAGACCATCACCGGCAACCGCATCGTGAAGGCATTCGGGATGGAGAACTGGGAGATGGAACGCTTTCGGGCGGCGGCGCGCGGCTTGTTTCGCGCCAATCTTCGCATGGTGGCGGCGTTCGCCATCAGTTCTCCCTTGATGGACATTTTTGGTGCGGTGGCGATCGCGCTGCTGCTGCTGATGGGCCGCGATCAAATCAACCACCATGTTTTCACCGCCGGAACCTTTCTCGCGTTCATCGTGGCCGTTTTCAAGCTCTACGAGCCAGTGCGGAAGTTTGCGCTTTTTAACAATAATTTCCAGCAGGCCATCGGGGCTTCCTCGGAAATTTTCCGCTTCATGGATATCGAAGATGAGGTGCGCGAGAAACCGGGAGCGAAGCGACTGCCGAAGTTTCACGGCGACATCCTCTTTGAAGAGGTAGCGTTTTCGTATCATGACGCCGAAGATGCCCGCGACGTGCTGCATAATATCAATCTGGATGTGAAGGCGGGCGAAGTGCTGGCTGTGGTCGGTTCGAGCGGCGCGGGCAAGAGTACGCTGGTTCATCTGATTCCGCGGTTTTTTGACGTTAGCGCCGGCCGCATCCTGATCGATGGGCAGGACGTTCGCGACCTAACACTCGCGTCATTGCGCTCGCAGATTGGCATCGTTACCCAGGAGACCGTGCTTTTCAACGACACTCTGCGCAACAATATTGCCTACGGGCAGCCTTATGTTGCGCTCAAACAGGTGGAGGAGGCGGCCCGCGCCGCCCACGCGCATGAGTTTATTTGCGCGCTGCCTGAGGGCTACGACACGATGATTGGCGAGCGCGGCGTGCGGCTTTCGGGTGGGGAGCGTCAGCGCATCGCGATCGCGCGCGCGATTTTAAAGAATTCGCCGATCCTCATTCTCGACGAAGCGACTTCCGCGCTCGACAGTGAATCGGAGGCGCTGGTGCAGGCGGCACTGCAAAATCTGATGCAAGGGCGTACTGTGTTTGTGATCGCGCACAGGCTCTCGACCGTCCGCCGCGCCGACCGTATCGTGGTTCTGGAAAACGGGACCATCGGCGACATTGGCGCGCACGAGGATCTCATGCAGAAGATGGGTACGTACCGGCGGTTGTATCGAATTACAGTTTGCGGAAGCGGAAACGCAGAGAGTCGGCGGTTAGTGGCATAATTGTTCCGGTGGACGTTTATGCTGGAACGGCAAGGAGGGCTCTGCTACTAGCCACTAGCCACTGAGCACTAGGCACTGGTTTTCAAATATGTCACTTCGCTCCATGACCGGATTTGCGCAAGTTCGCAGCCAGGCGAACACCGGCCTGTCATTTGTGCTGTCCCTGAAATCGGTCAATCATCGATTCCTCGATCTTCATTTCCGGCTGCCTTCCGACGCCGATGCTCTGGAAATGAAACTCCGCCGCTTGCTGAAGGAAAAGCTGGCGCGCGGCCATCTGGAAGTGTCGCTGAGCGTCGACGGCTCCGGGAAGAACGGTGCCGGCCTGAACCGTGAGTTGGTTTCCGCCTACGTGCAGGCCTTCCGCGCCGCCGCCGGAGATTTCGGTATTTCTGGAGACCCGATCTCAACGTCGTGCTGCGCATGCCTGGCGCGATGGATTCGGGAGTAGACGGCTTCGGGCGAGGAATTGGAGTCCGCCGTTATGTCGAGTGTCGAAGAAGCGCTTGGCCTTCTCAATAAAATGCGCGAGGAGGAGGGCCGAGGCATCGAGCGGGAGTTGCGCGATCGAATGAAGAATTTGCGCGCGGCGGCACAGGGTGTGGAGGCACACCGCAGCACGATACTACGTGCGTATTCCGAGAGACTACAGTCGCGCATGCGCGAGATGCTGGGTGCGCAAGTCGACAAGGACCGTATCCTTCAGGAAGCGGCCGTGCTGGTTGACCGCAGCGACATCCAGGAAGAATTGGTCCGGCTCAACACCCACGTCGATCATTTCCTCGCTCTGCTCGAGCAAGGCGGAGAGGTGGGCAAAAAAATGGACTTTCTGTTGCAGGAGATGAACCGTGAGGCGAACACGCTGCTCTCGAAAACTTCGGGATTGGCGGGCGAGGCGTTGAAAATCACCGAAGCGGGGTTGCTGATGAAGTCGGAGATCGAAAAAGCGCGCGAGCAGGTGCAGAATCTCGAATGACCATCCTTTTTATTGTGTCGGCGCCGTCCGGGTCGGGAAAATCGACTCTCGTGAATGAACTGTTCAAGATGGTGCAGGGGCTCGATTTTTCGGTCTCCTATACAACTCGCCCTTCGCGCGGGAGCGAAACAGACGGCAAGGAATATTTTTTCGTTTCTGAGGCGGAGTTCGAAGCCATGATCGCCGCCGATGAATTCCTTGAGTACGCCGCGTTTTTGGAAACTACTATGGCACCTCGCGCCGCTTTCTTGCGAGAGTGCCAGAAACGCGGCGGCGACCTGTTGCTTGATATCGATGTGCAGGGGGCGGCCCAGGTCAAAGAGAAACTTCCCGATGCGGTGAGCATA
>CAWDPB010000161.1:0-10185 GCA_963804075.1 uncultured Acidobacteriaceae bacterium
TGGCGCGATTATTCCAATCTCAGCATTGTGCGCGGAGACGCATTCGGCAATTCGCTTCGTGCCGTCGAGTTCGAGAATCGCCGCCAGCTCGCCAAGATCGGGCAGCCCGTCAATCGTGGCGAATTTGGCATCAGTCCGGCCACCGTCGACGCCTATTACAACCCCAGCATGAATGACATCAACTTTCCGGCCGGCATCCTGCAATCTCCGCTCTATGACCCAAATGCCACCGACGCCACGAACTACGGTCACATCGGCGCAATTGTCGGCCACGAACTAACCCACGGCTTCGACGACCAGGGCCGCCAGTTCGACGCCAACGGCAACCTCGCCGATTGGTGGACACCCGAAGACGCCAAAAAGTTCGAAGCCAAAGCCGATTGCGAAGTCAAAGAGTATGGGAACTTCGTCGCGGTCGATGACGTGAAAGTGAACGGCAAGCTGACTCTCGGCGAGAATACGGCCGACAACGGTGGCCTGCGGCTCGCCTACATCGCATTTCTAGCCGATGCCAAACGCAAAAGCATCGACCTCACCGCCAAGCAGGATGGCTACACGCCGCTCCAGCAGTTCTTCCTCGGACACGGGCAAAGCTGGTGCGGCAGCACCCGCCCCGAACAACTCCGCTTGCAGGTGCAAACCGACCCGCATTCGCCCCGGCAATTCCGTGTCAACGGCGTCGTGCAAAACATGACCGAGTTCGGCCAAGCCTTCGGCTGCAAACCCGGCCAACCGATGATGCCAGTCAACGCCTGTCGCGTCTGGTAAAGCGAGGGCGCAGGAACATAGGCTTGTGTGGGAACGGGCGCCCTCGCCCGTCCAAGACTTCTCCGGACTGCTGGCACGGGTGCGCGCCGGGGGTGGTGATCGCCGCCGAGCGGCGCTGCGATACGGTCGAGCAGTTGATCCAGCAAATTAGTAGATCGGATATAACCGGGCCCTAAATAAAACTGTCATCCTGAGAGTCTGTGATTATTTGTGCCCATGGCCACTGTCATCCTGAGCGGAGCAGCATCGTAGCGCGGAGCGCGAAGATGCCGCGGAGTCGAAGGACCCCTACTCGTCCAGAGCTCTCAGTGAAGTATCAAGGCATTCTCCCCGCGATAAGTGCGCCACACAAGGAGACGGAGAACAAATCCAAGCCACGTACGTCCTCGCCTATCCACGCCGATCCTGTATGGTTGTGCGCGGTAGGTGCTTGTGTAGGGACGGGCCTCTGGCCCGTCCAAGCCGAGCGCAGCTCGGCCAGCGTCACGGTATTTGAGACAAGGTTGTGAGGAAACGGGGCGCACGGCTGTGGCCTTCATATCACCAATTGAGCGATTGACTTACCGCACAGCTCAATGAAGTCTGTCACATCACGGCATTCGGTTCGGCTGATTGGGTTCTTGACGTTGGATATAGGATCCATATCCGATTCATGTACTATTGCATTTCTTCGGTCTGCTATGAGCTTGAGCTTTGTTTTAGCGTTGTCTGGGTCCCAGCCCATTTGCCGCCCTATTTTGCCCCATTTGTCTTTTTCGTCCCAAATGTAAGATAGACCATCCGCGACCTTTTGAGGGTCTTGATAAGACACCACCTTCAGCTTCCTGGCAATTTCTTGTTCAAACGTAAGCGTCTGAGGAACACATCTGTTCATCTGTTCAAGAGCATGTCTTGTGCTGAGGGCCGGATAACGCACCGCGGAAAAGACCGTGGGCCGGAAACACTGCGGACTATCCATCCTTTGGTCGGCTGGCGTCGGAGTTCTTGAGCCCATTCTCAATCCAGGGCTGCTTCACCATTCACACGGAGGCATACTTTCCTCGCGTCGTTTACCCTTACGAAAATCCTGCGCCGGCGGATTCACTGATACGGTGATAATCGTTCTTCAAGAGAACCCCGAATCTCGCAGGCAGTCTGAAGCAACCTGTACGGGCTAGGCGAAATTCGCAGAGCCGTAGGAATAGTAAACGAGGCCAGGGCCTAACGTTACAAGAGTCACGCGTCTTAAGAATGCGGACCGTTTCAGGCGGGTTGTCCTGGCTATGTAAACTTTGACTCATGAGACCTTTGTGAAGCTTACGGTCACGAAGTAGTCAGACGCAGTAACTCCTTTTGGCAAACCGTTCACACTCAAGGTGACACTCTGATCGAATGTATCTTTTGGAGTAACTATGATTGTGGCAGTGTCGTTATTGCCGCGCACAATCATCAGGCTCTTTGGCGCCGCCGATAGAGTGAAGTTTCCCAACGGATTCACGGTAAGGGCAATCGTAGTTGTGGCGATTATGCTGCCCGATGTTCCCGTTACTCGCCTGATAGGGGGAAACTAGCTGAATCGTTCGTACATGTCAATGACGGGCGGCGTTTGACTAGCCCCTCGACTTCAGTAGTCCTCAAAGAAGTTCTTGACAAAATATACCACTAGACGTATACATATATAGTGACAGCGCCGGAGCGCCAGATCGTCTGGGTCAGTTCGAGCCTACGAGATCTGCGCGGGTTTCCGCGCCAGGTGCGACGAGACATTGGCCAGGCCCTCTACTCTGCCCAACAGGGCGAAACCGATCCGTCGGCCAAGCCACTGAAAGGCTTTGGCGGAAGCTCTGTGCTAGAAATCGTTGTGGACTACAGCGGCAATACATGGCGGGGCGTCTATACGGTCCGCTACTCCGAAGCGATTTACGTACTGCATGCGTTCCAGAAGAAATCGAAGCACGGCATCGCCACGCCGAAGCGGGACCCTGACCTCATCCGCCAGCGCCTGGCTGAGGCCGAACGACTCCACCGAAGAGGGATGAATTGACATGGCTGCGAAGAAGAACACACGCGTCAGAGCCGAAAAAAGCAGCGGCAATGTTTTTGCCGACCTCGGTCTCCCGCACTCTGAACAAGAGCTGCTAAAGGCAAAACTCACACTCCAGATCTACCGCCTCATCAAGAGTCGTGACCTGACGCAAACCGAGGCCGGCAAAATCCTCGGCATCAAACAGCCACACGTTTCTCTACTCATGCGCAATCGCTCGGGCAGTTTCTCCGTCGAGCGCCTTATGGATTTTCTTACCTCCATGGGCCAGGACGTAGAAATTTCAGTGAGGCCAGCCCGCAAGCATAAGGACCACGGCGAAGTGTCCGTCGTCGCATAGTTCGCGAAAGATGCCCGATAGCCCCCGACAGTCGCCCGGTCTTGACCTCAGGATTCATCACAAAACCCGCGTGTCCTGCCTCACAGACTTCCAGTTTGGTCGCGTGCGAAAATGCTCTCCTGAATTGGGGCAGTCTATGTGTGCCCGTCTCCCAAGATGGCCCACACCGCTGCCCCAAAGCCATTTTTCAGGATGTCTAAGAGGTTAAGTCCTTATTCCGTAAGACTTTACGTGTAACCAGTTTGCAATCAAGACTTTACATAAAAAAGGTAGGGGGGGGTGGGTACCCTATTTGGAGTAAATAGAGCGATAAGAACAAGAAAACACAGCATTTACGCAGGCCTTGTCAGAGGGCCGAAGAGCTGTTAGCAAACCTGAGATCTGAGACCTGAGAACTAACGCCTGAGGGCTGACAGCCGAGAGCTGAGAGCTGTTCCTAAGTCCACCGGAACCACTTCAGCGCCAGCACAAACGAAATTCCTCCCCACAGCGCCATGATGAGCAGGCGAGTGGATTGTGAAGAGAGCGAGGCTCCTTCTAGAATGATCGCTCGCAAAGCGTCATTCAGAGCGGTTAAAGGCAAGGCTTTAATGAATGGCTGTGCCACAGCCGGAAAGTGTTCGTAAGAAAAAAACACGCCGGAGAAAATCCACATCGGCATCATGACCAGATTGATCAATCCGCTAACGCTCTCTACTTTTTGCGCACGGCATGCGGTGAGCAGTCCAACTCCGCCAAAGACAACCGCGCCCAGCGAGCCAATCAGAGCCAGCGAAACCAGCGAGCCAGCCACAGGCATGTGAAACACAAGCATGCCAAAAACCAGTAGCAGTCCGACCTCAATCACCATTAGCACCAAACGGCTGCTCATCACCGCCAGCAAGAAATCGCTGCGCCGCATGGGAGTTGCCAGAAAGCGCTTCAGCAGCTTGCGCTGACGCATATCGACCAGCGAAAAGCCAACGCCCCACATGCCGGAATTCATCAGGCTCATGCCAATCAATCCCGGAATCAGAAAGTCTATGTAGCGCGAACCTGGTTCGCTCGATGCATGGTTCACAGTACGAAACATATCGACTCGCCCCGCCGAATCCTGCAGAGTATCGTTCGCCACAAGGCGCGCCGAGGCGCTTTCCGGACGCGCGGGATCGTAATAGAAACCATAGTTGCCATCGGACAGTGGCTCGACCACTACGTCGAATTTGCCGAATCGAAGTCCCTTCAGCGCCGCCTCGCGATCGACGACAACCGCGTGCAACGACGAGCGTTGGTCGGAACCTCCCAGACGCGAAGCCATTTCCGCCGCATTCTGCCCTGCGATTACCGCGACCGACGCTTTGTCGGCAGGCTTGTTGCGGAAAGCGATTCCCAGACCAAGCGACAGAAGAAGTGGAAATCCAAATACCCAAAAGACGATCTCAGGCTCGCGCTTCAGCTCCAGCAGGCGAACCCACAGCAGATAGCAATACCCCGACCAACGCCCCGAACGGCGAGGCTTTTCGCGCGTCAGCATCGGATCGTCACTGTCGGAGCGTCGTTCCGGCAAATGCGGCGAAGGTTCCGGTGCGGAATGTGTGTTGGTGATTTTGGTGGCCATTCATTCCTCGCGCAAATGGCGTCCAGTGAGCCGGACAAAGACATCTTCAAGGCTCGCCTGCCGTGTGCTCAGATGCTCAAGCTGTTCTCCCCTGCGATTCACGGCATCGAGCAGCGCCGGAATCGTCAGGTGTGGCTCGCGCACGCTCAGACACAACGACGCATCTTCATGACGCACAGACTCGACTCCTGGCAAAGACGACCACGTCTCAAGATCCGCGATGCTTCGATTGGCCGAATCGGCTTTCGCGCCGGCGTTGCCATTTCCGCCCGCGCCAACCTGAAACTCCACTACGTGATGTCCTCCAAGCCGGTCAATCAACTCCGCAGGTGTGCCTTCGGCAATGATCACACCGCGATCGACGATGGCAAGCCGGTCGCAAAGACGCTCCGCTTCGTCCATATAGTGCGTGGTGAGCAGAACCGTTCCACCCTTCTTCTGGAACGCGCGGATAATCTCCCACAGCTGACGGCGGCTTTGCGGGTCCAGTCCAGTCGTAGGCTCATCGAGAAACAGGATGCGCGGATTGCCGACCAGCGCCGTGGCAACGGCAAGCCGCTGCTTCTGCCCTCCCGAGAGCTTGCCAACCCAGCTATCGGCCTTTTCCGTAAGCTGGAGATCTTCGAGAACATCCTCCGGCGAGCGCGGTTCGTCGTAGAAGCTGGCGAACAGTTTGACCGTCTCGCGTACGCTGAGTTTTTCCGAGAGACGAGTTTCCTGCAGAGAAATGCCAATCCATTCGCGCAGTTGGCGCGGATTGTCGTCCCATGTATGGCCAAAGATGCGGACGCTGCCCGAAGTGGGCGCGAGCAAGCCTTCGAGGATTTCGATGGTCGTGGTCTTCCCTGCTCCATTCGGCCCCAGCAGGCCGAAGCATTCGCCAGCCTCAATGCGCAGACTAAGCCCGCGGACGGCTTCCACTTTGCCATCGTAGGTCTTGCGCAGATCGGTACACTCGATCGGAACGCCCACCAGGGAATTCTAGCTCAGTCCCGCGGTTCGGATTGTGAATGGCCTGCAACAGGCATTGGCGCACTGCCCTTTGCGTCTCGCCAGAGGATCGCGTTCAGCTTCTCTGTGTCGGCTGCGTCGGGGCGGGAGAAATCCATCTTCTGCGATTCCTTGGCTCCAGTAGCCTTCCTCTCGTTGACCTTATAGATCAGGCCGCTGCGAAGATTGCTGTCGTCGGCCGTGTACGGAGGCTGCGTTCCCGGCCCCGCAAACAGAGGTGCCATGAGGGGTGCATGCGCGTCGAACAGGTTCATCGGCTTCAGGCCGAGCAACTCTTCCATCGTGTGAATCATGTTGACCGTCGTATAGAAATGATGATCGACGAGCGGCTTGTTCTGACTCGGAGCATACTTGCTGATCACCAGCGCGATCGAGCGATGCGCATCGACATGATCGGCGCCGTTCTGCGCATCGTCCTCGACAACGAAGATCGCGGTGTCATCCCAGTAAGGGCTGTGCGAGACAGCATCGACCACGCGGCCCACCGCAAGATCGTTATCGGCGACCGAAGCTTGTGGCGTGGGTTTGCCGGGACGTGTGCCTCCGGTATGGTCGTCGGGCAGATAGAGCAATGTGAACTGCGGCAGCTCCTTCGATGTGCCGCGCGCCTTCATGAATCCATCGAACTCCCGCAGGAATTCGTCGGCCCGCAACTGATCGGGATAGTCGGTGTTGAAGTCGGGGAAGTTGGGATCGAAGTGGCCACGCAAAGCAGCTTTTTCGGGCCGCACTCCTTTGAACAGCGGAACCGGCCATGGCCACGCACTCGCCGCGCCGGGAGGATTGCCAAGGGCCTCAGGTAGTTTGTCGCCATGATTAACCGTCGCACGCGGGCATCGCGTCGAGGCCGCCGACGGCGTACCCTGCATGGGCGATTCCGCTTTCTCTTCCTTGCACCACACCGCCTCGACGAACTCGCCATAGATGCGGTACGTCAGGCCGCTCCTCGCCAGGTTGTCCCAGAGAAAACCGGTGCCGGGATCGTCGACGTCGGGAATGCCTTTCTCTAGTGCCAAGTCATCGGCGACGGCGCCGCCGAAGTCGTAGGTGCGCTCCTTGCCGCGATAAGCGATCGGCCAGGTCTTTTCGTTGTAGTCGGAAGTGGTCGCGGCGGTCGACCACAAATGGCCGTCTGCCTGAAACCTCGCCGCTGTCGTAGAAATTGTCGAGCACGCCAAACTGCATGGCGAGTTTGTGTTCGTTGGGAGTAATCGCGCCGCCGTACATGGTAAGCGCCGGATCGCCATCGCCCGCTGGCAAATCACCGAAGATCTGATCGTACGTGCGGTTTTCTTTGAGTATGTAAATGACGTGACGGATGGGATTCTTTCCATCCGCAAATTCGAACTTGCCGGGGTCTGTGCGGAGAAGGTTGTCGTCTTCCACCTGTTGTGTGTAGTCCGAGAGATTCTTCTCGATGTCGGCGAGACTGACACGAGCAATCGAGCCGCCGATCAAGGTCGCGATGTAGGGCTGCTCGCGATGATATGGCCCGATCTGCATTGTAGATTTCATGCTGTTAGGGCCGCTGCCCTCGCCTTTCGCAGTAGCTATGAGAAGATCGCCGCCAACGACGGCCAGCGCGCTCGGGTACCACTCGGTGGGTATGAAACCGGGGTCTTCAACTTCGATCGCGCTGGCGACGGTCGTCTGCGCGGCCAGCTTCGAAATATCTTTCACCTTAAATACGGCAACTGCATCAACAGCACCGGCCGCGGCGAATAAATATTGACCGCTGGGCGAAAGCGCGACGCTCTGGAGAACCGATCCGGGATTCTTGAAATTTGTACGATAGGGCACAAAAGCTCGTCCGGATTTCAGGTCTACGGCGGCCACCATGTCGGCGTTGGCAAGAGCGACGTAGAGCGTCTTCTCGTTGGGACTCAGGAGCATTGCAGTCGGGTGCGGACCCGGTCCGGCCGGATTGGCGACGCTCTTGAGTTCGATCCAGCGCGCCACTTTCCCGGTTTCGAGATTCAACTCGGCAACCGACGAGGAGTTCCACAGGCTGCACCAGGCTTTGTTACCGGTTTTATTGGCGATTACCGTGTAGGGATAAGCAGCAGGAACGTATCGGCCACGGCTCAGATCTAAGGACTTAACTATCTCTCCCGAGTTAACGTCGAGCAGGACAACGTTGTCGGAGAGATTATTGGCCACAAGCAGCCGGTCGCCTTTCGCGCTTGATAGAACTGCGAATCCGGCGGGGTATGGGATCGCGGTACCCGCAGGCGTCTTGCGCAGTGCGTAGGCGATTTCTTTTCCGGCCCCAAGCCGCTGCGGCGGAATCTTGATGAAGCGCTCGGGCGTCACTTGGCCGTCGGCGAACTTGTAAACCACGATCCCGTTGCCGGTGCTGGCAGGCTTCTCGCCCGTGGGGTCTGTAATCGACCCCATCGATGCATAGAGGTGTTTGCCATCGCTTGAAAAGGCGAGGCCGATAAAATAACTCTGGCGCGCGTCGTTGCCAAGCCTGTCGTCGGGGAAATCACGCAGCTGATTATTACCGAGATCGAGAATGCCTATAGATTGCCGGCCGCCGCTTTCCTGGGTGCCGTAGCCCTGATTGAGCAGCGCGGCATAGCGAGCGTCGGGGCTAACCGCGATGGTCGCCGGAAAACCGTTGGTGCGGGCTATGTATCCGGGAACGGGAACGGTGAGGTTCTTGCTGGTGGGGAGCTGGATGACGCGGTGGCGATCGGCGGCACGCGCAACAACCATTATGCCCAGTAACAAGGAAACGGCAAGGGGGAAGATGAGGGCGATCTTTTTCACAGGCGGAGACCTTGGAAGGGTTGTACCATCCCCGGTCTCCACAAGGCAAACTCACGTTGTTACGAGGACCTGTTGAAGAATCGGATTTCTTATTTTGTCAGAAGATGTGCCTCGGCCACAGGCTCTCCAGCGTGCGACTTCTTCACGCCCATCAACTCAACCGCTTTTGCGGCGATGTGTTCCGCGGAAACCTCGAACTCCTTAATCAGTTCCCAAGGCGCGCCAGAATCTCCAAAGCGATCTTTTACTCCGATGGCGCCGGTGATGATTGGGATGCCGTAGAGTTCCGGCGACTCCGTGATCGCACTCGCGACCGGCCACGCCAACGCGCCAATCTGATGCTCTTCGGCGGTCAGGACCACGCTGGTGTCGTGGGCGGCGCGCACAATCGCCTTTTTATCGAGCGGCTTGAGCGTATGCAGGTTGAGAACGCGAGTCTCGTAGCCAAAGTCAGACTTCAGAATCCACGCTGCGCGCATGGCTTCAGGAACCATGGGACCGCAGGCAACGATGCTGAGATCTTCGCCTTCATCCCGGTATTCGGATTCGAGTTTGGTTTCGAAGGCATCGATGAAGTTAGCCGACTCGTGGCGCAGACGAATTACGTTAGCCTTGCCGAAGACAAATGGAGTCTTCTCGTCCGTGACAATCGGCGTGGCTTCGCGGGCGAAGCGGATGTACTTAGGCCCAACATGTTTGAGCAGCAAGTAGTCGGTTGATTTGCGCGTTTCGACGATGTCGCAAGGAACGACCACATTCATGTTGGGCAGGCCGCACATGGCGAAGCAATCTTCGAGCGCCTGGTGTGTAGCTCCGTCTGGGCCGACGCTGACGCCGCCGTGTGCGCCCGCGATCATCACATTGAAATTGCCGTAGCAGATCGAAGTGCGGATTTGATCGAGATTGCGCGCCGCGGCGAACGTGGCATATGTGCCAAACACCGGCAGCTTCCCTTCTTTCGCCAATCCGGCGGCAGCTGAAGTCGCAGACTGTTCGGCAATGCCCATGCTGATCCAGCGCGGCTTGCGCTCGGGCTTATTCGCGTAGAACTCGCTGATGGTGATCGATCCTGAAATATCGAGGCCGAAGCAAACCACACGCGGGTCGTCGCCATTGGCGGCGAGCGATTGGCCGAAGCCGAGCCGTGTCGGCTTCATCTGAACCTTCATGTTGTCGGCCGCGTTCCACCAATAATTGCGATGGAACTTGGGCATCTTGGCGTCGAGCTTGCGCTCGACCTCGGCTTGATATTTCTTAGCGTGCGCGAACAGTTCATCGACCGGAAGTTGGCCGTCAAGCCCGAGTTCCTTCAAGCTCTTATTCAGTTCTTCGAGATTCGGCACCTTGCCGTGCCATCCAGCAATGTCTTCCATGAAGCTGATGCCCTTGCCCTTCACCGTATCGGCGATGATGACGGTCGGCTTGCCGCATCCCGCCTTCGCTTTTTCGAGCGCCTCGACTACCTGCTTCATGTCATGACCATCGATGCTGACGACTTCCCAGCCGAAGCTGCGGTACTTTTCTTCGAGCGGCTCGACGTTCATCACATCTTTAACCCAGCCGTCGATCTGTAGACGATTGCGGTCAACGATACCGACTAAATTGTCGAGTTTGAAATGACCGGCTTCCATCGCCGCTAGCAAAGGACGGTACCTATGAGCTTACAAGTAC
>CAWDPB010000162.1:0-102051 GCA_963804075.1 uncultured Acidobacteriaceae bacterium
GCCATGGCCACCGAACGCAGGTACTCCATCCGCTCGGTCAGCACGATCAGGCCGTTCGGCAGCACGGTGCGGCGAATATTTCGCTCGGTGGACACGGTTCTCCAGTCATTCGATTGTAGGCCAAGGCGGGCTGGCGCGGCGCTGGGTTGCTATTCCGGCAGAAATGCGGCGCACAGGGGAAATGCTCGACTCCCGACCCCAGCCGTGAGCGAAGATTTGAGCCAAATCGTGCATTTCGAAGCCTCTCTTGCAAGCCTGACGGAAGCCGAGTTCCGTCGGATGTTCGGAGGCTATTCGGATTTGACGCGATCGAACCCGAGAAACACGCGCCCGCATGTAGCGCAACGCAACCATCCTACAAGGCCAAGCGCTCATTGAGAATAGAACCTGAGGCCGCCCGCACGTGATTCCCGCCACCCCCCGCGTTACAAATCCCCGCTGAACTCGCCGCGCTCGCCCGCCAGACCCGCGTTCTTATGCGGCGCAGCGGGCCTCCGCGCAAGCAGGGCAAATGCGTCGTCTACTGGATGCAGCGGGCCGTGCGCGCCGTCGAAAACCCCGCCCTGGACGTGGCCATCGAAGCAGCCAACATTCTCGGGATTCCAGTCGTCATCTACTTCGGCGTCATTCCCAACTACCCCAACGCCAACCTGCGCCACTACCATTTTCTGCAACAGGGTTTGCGCGACGCCCAGGAAGACGCGGCCGCGCGCGGCATCGGCTTCATCGTCCGCCGCGCTCCCGATAAGCTCGAAGCCTTTCTCGAAGAGGTCCGCGCTGCGCTCCTGGTCGGCGACGCCAGCGCCCGCTCTTCCGCAGCAGGTCGTTCGAGGTCGCTTCCACAATCAGCTTGGCCTTGCCATCCTTCAACTGCGGAGTGGTCTTCACGCCGGCGTTGAACTCAACGGTGGTCTCGGCCTGAAGATGACGGCCGCGATACCTGCCAGACGGGATAGCTAGCGCCATTCTGCTCCACGGATGCCGTCAGCCCGCGAACGCCGTTCCGGTCGCTAACATGCACGCTGATGGGAGTGGCTTGCCCCAGCACAGTAACAGGAGACGAAGGTTAACGACAGGAGTAGCCGATCGCATCACAACAAACCCAACCGGCAGCGCAACGACGAGGACGATGACAACAACAATTAGTGTTCGCACACATCATTGTAGCGCTCGCGTGAAAGCTACTTGTATCCGATGCTGGTTCGAGGGCTCTGGCGCTGTCACCGGATGAGTCTTCCTACTGTCATCCTGAGCAAGCGCGAAGGAGCGCAGCGCCCGACCGCGCGTCGAAGGACCTCTACTCTCTTGACACCTGCCGCGCCGACTCAGGGAGTTCTCCCCGAGGCCCCCACCTCCCGGGTTTTGCAGATTAAAGACTTTCCTCCTAATTCCGCGTTCCTGGTGGATTTAGAATCAGGCAGCGAATCGATCCCATGAAAAAGCTCCCACGCCATCGAAGTCCGCACGCCGGAAGCCAACCGCGTCTACCCCACGGCCTTTCCGTCCTCTACGAAGACGACGCCGTCATCGCCCTCGACAAACCCGCCAAGCTACTGGCCGTGCCTGCGGAGAACTCCAGCGCCCCATCCGCCCTGTCCCTCCTTTCCGAGGAGTTGAAGCGAAAGAGGCAACGTGCCTTTGTCGTCCATCGCATTGATCGCTACACGTCCGGAATCCTGCTCTTTGCCAAGACCTGGCCTGATCGAGAGGCGCTGGTGCAGCAGTTTCTGAAACACACTCCGGTCAGGCAATATCTCGCCGTCGTGCGCGGCCACCTCAAAGAATAAAGAAGGAAGCGCTCGTCCATTACTTTCGCCAGGAAGGAATGTTCCAGAAACTAACCCGCCCGCGCGACCCGAAAGCAACCCGGGCCGAACTCCGCTATTCCGTCGAACGCCTTCTTCGCGGCGCTTCGCTTGTCCGCGTTTCGCTGGTCACAGGATTGCAAAATCAAATCCGCGTGCAGCTTTCAGCGCTCGGCCACCCCGTCATCGGAGACAGAAAGTATCATCCTGAGGAGGCCTCCGAACGCCGCATCACCCGCGTAGCTCTGCATGCCGCGCATCTAGAGTTCGCCCATCCACGGACAGGACAAAACATATCGATCGATTGCGAATCCCCCGCCGACTTTCAGTCCCTGCTGCAAGCCTTGAACTCTGTCCTCCCGCTCCGCGCCGGTGAATTTCGCCGTAAGCGGAAGGCCTCGCATTGTCGCATCCACCCGGTCTGGTCAGTGACCGATTCCGGATAGTTCCATTGCTGCTTTGCCGGTCGCCATGTTGCCGCTGACTGTCAAGGTGGCTCCGCGGCCGCCCTTAGCCGAGGGCGTGAACGTCACCTCAATCGTGCAGCCCGCCGTTGGCGCCAGCGTGCTTGGACAATTGTTGCTTTGCGAATAGTCGCCCGCATCAGCCCCGCCAATCGCAACGTTACCGATTGTAAGATCCGTTTGTCCGCTGTTAGTAAGCTGCACCGGCAACGTCGTCTGGCTGCTCACTGGGTGCTGTCCAAACATCAGCGGCTTCGGACTTAACTCGGCCACCGGATCGATCACGTTTGCCGTCAGGCTCACTTGTTGCGGGCTGCCGGCAGCGGTGTCCGCGATGTCCAGAGTCGCCGTCAGCGTACCCACTGCGTCTGCCAGGAAGTCCACCGCGACCACGCAGACCTGTTTCGGTTTGATTTGACCCTTGCAGTATTCGACGATCTTATACGCCGAAGCATCGGCCGTGCCCGGCACAATGGAGACGCCGGTCACCGTGATCGTGGATGTGCCTACGTTGGTAATCGTGACCGGCAGCTCGTGATAAGTGTTATTCAAATACACCGTGCCGAAATCGAGCGTGGACTTGGAAATACGCAACTGCAACGCAACATAGTTGGCGGTCACCGTCTGCGGTCCTGTCATGGTCACAGTGGTCGAGGCGCTATTGGCGTTGGCCACGTTCCCCGTCCAGTTGGTGAACGTGTAATTCGTGTTCGGGATCGCATTCAGGTTCACGACCGCGTTCGCGGCATAATAAGTGCCCGAGGCGGGTGAGACTGTACCTCCGCCGGGCGGGTTGGATGCCGTGGTCAGCAGGTAACTTGTGTTGAAACTCGCCGTGTAATTCGTAACGCCCGCCGTAGCCGTCACTTGGTGACTTATGTCTCCGCTATCCGACCAACTCGCGAAGGTCTCCTGCGTGCCTGCGGATGGTGTCTGCGGCGAAGTGGTCGCGATGGTGTGCTGGTCGCCGATGTTCCAGGTGAAATTGGCGGGGCCTGTGTAGTTGTTGCCATCCACAGTGAACGCCAGGCCGGAGATGTTCGTGCCGACGGTTACGTTCACCGTGGCCTGGTTCACCGTCTGCACAAAGGAGCCCGAACTGCCAGTGTGGTCCACATCACCTGAGTAGGTGGCCGTGACCGTGGGCGTGCCCACCGGCAGGATCGATGTGGTGCATGACACCTGGGCCGGGAGAGTTGACACCGCGGTCGAACTGCATCCCGTGTTCGCGCTCCAGCTTACTGTTGCGCCTACGGAGTTGGGAGTATGGCGGCGTTGCTTGCCCGCTTTGACTTGACCGTACTCGCCGCCTACGGTCGCAACAAACGTCACTGACTGGCCCGAGTTTGACGGATCTGGCCGGAAGTCACCGACGTGCTGGAGGTCGTGCCCGTGATGCTGAAATTGTTGCTCTGCGAACTGCTGGAACCCGTGTAGTTGGGGTCGCCCAGAAACTGGCCGACATGGTGTAGGTGCCTGCCACCGTGTTGGCGTCCGGGAGTAAACGCAGCGGTGCAGGTCGCGGTGGCGCTCGGGCTGAGCACGCTCACGCTGGCACCGGTGTTATTTGCCACATACATATCGCCATTGTTGGGATCGAACGCAATTGCCTCAGGGCTGGCGCCCACGGGGACCGTGGCGATTACGGTGTTGCTGCTCCCGTTGATCACGCTCACGGTGCCGTCGCCGCTATTTGTCACGTACAAATCGCCGTTACTGGGGTCAATCGAAATCCCAATAGCGCCATTTCCAACCGGAATCGTGGTTACAACAGTGTTGCTGCTTCCACTGATCACGCTCACGGTGCCGTTGGGGTGGGGGGAATATCCGAAATTTGCTACGTACACGTTACCGTTGTTCGCATCAAATGCGACCGCGCTAGATCCGGCGGGCACTGTGAGCGTGGCGACCACCGCGTTGGTGCTCCCGTTGATCACGCTCACCTGGTCAAAGCCTGGCCCGGTATTGCCTGCCACATACACGTCGCCATTATTTGGGTCAAACGCCATCGAGTAAGGAGAATTAGCTACGGAGACGGTGGCGACGACAGTATTGGTGCTCCCGCCGATCACGCTCACGGTGCCGGGGCTATTATCATTTGTCACATACAAGTCGCCGTTATTTGGGTCAAACACAATCCCGATAGGGGTGCTGCCCACGGGAACCGTGGCCACTACCGTGTTGGTGCTCCCGTTGATCACGCTCACGGTGCCGTCGGTGAGATTTGCCACGTACAAATCGCCATTATTGGGGTCCAACGTGATCGCCTGAGGCTCGTTGCCCACGGGAACCGTGGCTACCACGGTGTTGGTGCTCCCGTCGATTACGCTTACGGTGCCGTCAACTCTATTTGCCACATACAAATCGCTGTTGCTTGGGTCGAACGTGATCGCGCGCGGGCCCACACCCACCGGGATTGTGGCCACTACAGTGTTGGTGCTCCCGCTGACCACGCTTACGCTGGCGGCCGTTCCATTCGCCACATACACATTGCCGTTGTTTGGATCGTAGGCAATGCCTACGGGTCTGGTGCCAACGGGAACCGTGGCGATTACGGAATTGGCGCCGACCGGCGCAGTACAACTGGTTGCCCCAAGCGCTCCGCCGGGAGCGTTGGTAGCAATGCTCACATCGCTCGCCGTGGGCGTAGTTCCGCTGCCGAACCACGACAGAACCGCGGTGATAGTGGATACCGCATCCTGTCCGTAGACTTCCGACGACGGGCTCACGCTGGTCACCGCAATCGAAGGCGTTGCCTGGTTCACCGTGAGCGTGAAGCTTTGGTTGAAGTTGGGCGGGACTGCGTTGTTGGCCGTAATCGTGATGCCGAACGTGCCCGCCTGCGTAGCGGTGCCGCTCAGCGTGGCAGTGCCGTTGCCGTTGTCTAGAAACGTGACCCCGCTGGGCAGGGTGCCGTTCTCGCTCAACGCCGGAGTCGGTATGCCCGTAGCGGTCACCGCGAAACTGCCGGGGAATCCCAGCGAGAACGTTGTGCTGCCCGCGCTGGTGATCGCGGGAGCCGCCGTGATGAGCGCGAAGTTCGCCGTCACCGACGCCGCCTGCGCGGGCATGGTGAAGTTGGTGGTCGCCGAATTGGCGTTGCTGAACGAGCCAGCCGAAGCGGTCCATCCGGAGAAAATATAGCCGGCGTTGGGCGTAGCGGTGAGCGGGACCAGGGTGTTTGCGGCATAGGATCCGCCTGCGGTCACGGTTCCGCCAGCCGAAGGACTCGCGGATGTCGTCAAGGCGTAGAGCACCGGGCTGCCTGTGCCGCTCAGGCTGATGGTCTGGGTGGCTGCGCTGGCGTTCAGCGCGTTGTCGGTGAGTGTGAGCGTGCCGGTCAGCGGACCGGGAGTCGTCAGGTGCGAAATCTACGCCTACATTGCAGATGGCGCCGACTCCCAGCGGAGACGAAGTGGAACAGGTTGTCGTGCCCGAATCGACGACAAAGTTTGTGCTGGCGGCGAAATTCGAGAACGTCAGCGGCTGATTGCCGATGTTCTGAATGGCGACGGTCATGCGGACTGCTGGTGCTGTTAACCTGAATCGAACCAAAGCTCAGTGCCGCCGGCTGAGCACGTTGCACCTCATACAATGGGCCATTGTTGCCGTCGGCGATATACAAATTCCCGCCGCTGTCCAGCGCCAGCCCCCCCACATATCCGTAACCTCCGGGCAGCGTAATGTCGCACGCGCTGGAAGCGCAGCCTGCCGGGATCTCCGTCACTGAAGAGCCAGTATTATTAGCGATGTAGACGTCTCCGGCGGCATCCGCCGTTACCGCGCTCGCTCCCCCAGCCACGACGCAAATGTTGTTTGCGTGCCGACACTAGGCACCTCAAGGGTCGTACCCGGCAAAAGCAGGTAACGAAGATATCTCCACGGTCGTCGAGCGCCACCCCGGTAGGGTCGAGAACCCCGCTGCCCACCGTGGTTTGATTTCCCAGCACAGGCAGTTCATAAAGGCTGCCCCCGTTGTAAACACTCCCGATGTAGATATCGCCCGCGCCGTCCAGCGCCACCGCCGAAGGTGAAGAGATGCCGCTGCCCACCGTCGTCTCGCACGAGGAGGACGTGCAACCCGGTGGAACGATGTAAGAGGCGCTGGGGTACACGTCCGGAAGATAGATATTGCCGGCGCCATCGACCGCCAATTCGGACGGAGCTATCCATCCACTGCCCCACTGCTTGTAGCAGGAACTGTTGTTGCATCCCGGCGGGATCACGATTACGTAGCCGGTAAGCCCGGCCCCCGGATACGCCGACATATATACATTACCCGCAGCATCCGTGGCGATTCCGTTGGGATACCAACCGTTATTGACCGTTACCTCGGGTCCGCCGGGGAACGCCACCGCCGGCGCTTCGCCCACGCCGCGCAGCAGAGTCGTGATAGTCCCGATGTTGGTGCCGAACTGTACCGCACCCTGGCGCAACCCCGGCGCGCCCGGCGCAAATTGCACCTCGATCGAGCAGGTAGCAGATGAGAAGTAGGAGGTTACACAATTATCGGCGACGTCGGTGAAATCCAGTCCAGCTGCGCCCTGGGTAACAACAGATGCGGAGTAAATGACAACATTGGTATTGTCGTTGGCGGTGATGTTGTAGTTCAGAGTAAGGGTGCTGTTGGAACCGACCGCAACGTCGCCGAAGTTGGCCGCAATGCGCTGCACCTCCACCGTGCGGTCGTTGCCGTTATCCACGATGAAGACATCGCCTTGTCCATCCACTGCCACCCCGGTTGGCTGATTCAGTCCGCTGCCCACCGTGAACTGCGCGCCATAGTTCCCGTTGCCAAGATACGGAATCTCTAGCACGCGGCTGTTGTTGGTATCGGCGGCAAAGACATCTCCATTTTCATCCACTGCAACGCCTTCTGGTCCGCCGATCGGTGGACCGCCCATTCCGCTGCCAATCGCGACCTGCGTCCCGTAATTTCCGCCGCCAAGATAGGGAACCTCGACAATATAGGTGTTGGCGAAATCGGCGATGAAGACATCTCCTGCGCCATCCAGCGCTACCCCAAAGGGGGCGGCGAGCCCGCTGACCGGTACTTGCGTCTGGGTGCCGTAGGTTCCATTCCCGAGGTTGGGGAGTTCGACCACCCGGCCATTGCCAGTATCGGCGATGAAGAGATCTCCCGCTGCATCCAGCCCCACGCCATACGGATGCTTCAGCCCGGTGGCCGGCACCGTGGTCTGGGTGCCATAACTCCCGTTGCCCAGGTAGGGCACTTCGACCACCCGGTTGTTTTCCACATCGGCGACGAAGACATCGCCCGCTTTATCTAAGGCGATGCCATTCGGATTATTCAGTCCGCTGGTTGGCACTGTGGTCTGAGCGCCATTCGGGGCAACCTCAATCACCTGGTAGGAACCATGATCCACAATGAACACATCCCCCGCCCCGTCCACCGCCGCAAAAGTCGGGTTTCCTCGTCCGCCGCCCGCCACCGTCGTCTGCAGTCCTGCGAACGTCACGCTCTGCGCGCGCGCGGGAATAGAAAATGCGCCTGGCAGCAACATGAGCGCGCACACTCCCGCCAGCGCCCGCCCGGCAAGTTTGGGCCGCAACCGCCGGTCCGGTCCCTTTGCCGCAGAAGAAGATACACAGAGCGGTGAACTGGCCAAACAGGTATCGGGCACAAGCCACGCGGACATCATGTTCATCGAAGGTCTCCTGGAATCCGACTCGTAATTGCGAGGTAAGAACGGCGAAGAGCGCACACATCTGGCGCTCTGCAACTCAGGGGGCTGACGCAACGTAGCAAGGCGTTTGGGTCAGTGTCAAGATGAACGATTTTGCACTTTTGAGTATTACGCCTTCTGCATGTCCAATGGCAGGGAGATAGTTAGCGGACTAGGACGCAAGAGATGGCGGGCAAGGACGGCGAAAGAGGAGCCACAGGAACGCACCGCGTCCCCGTGTTGCATACAATAGAATGTCATGAAACCGCCCAAACACCTACTAAATTCTTGGGCCGATTTGTCTACTTTCGTACCCTGTGAAAGTCCACCTTAGTATCCCTCTACTAAAGTGGACGTTTTGGCTGCAAATTGCCTGTCAACGACTGCCCTCTCGCCTAGTGAGTACCCACTTCTTCTTTTTCTCTTGCGGCGTAGTGCGACTCGACGTAGTCGTCGAGAATCTTGGTGAACTCGGCGACGATCTTGTCGCCCTTCAGCGTGGTGAACAGGCGGCCATCCACGTAGACGGGAGCCTTGGGTTCCTCGAACGTCCCCGGCAGTGAGATGCCGAGATTGGCGTGCTTCGATTCTCCCGGCCCGTTGACGATGCAGCCCATGACCGCGACCTTCATCTCTTCCACACCCGTGAAACGGCCCTTCCAGAGGGGCATTTGCTCGCGCAAGTAAGTCTGGATCTGCTGCGCCATTTCCTGGAAGAAGGTGCTGGTGGTGCGCCCACAGCCGGGGCAGGCTGTAACTTGCGGAGTGAAACTGCGAATGCCGAGCGATTGCAGAATCTGCTGCGCGACGCGGACTTCTTCGGTGCGATCGCCTCCCGGTGCGGGCGTAAGCGAGACGCGGATCGTGTCTCCGATGCCTTCCTGCAGCAGAACAGCCATCGCCGCGCTTGATGCAACCACGCCTTTTGCGCCCATTCCAGCTTCGGTCAGGCCCAAATGCAGCGGATACTGGCAGCGCTCCGACAACCGGCGATAGACGTCGATCAGATCCTGCACGCCGCTGACCTTCGCGCTGAGGATAATCTGATCGCCCCGCAACCCATACTGCTCAGCCAGTTTGGCGGAATTGAGCGCGCTGACGACCATCGCTTCCATGGTGACTTCGCGCGCGTCTTTCGGCTCGGCGAGCTTGGAATTCTCATCCATCATCTTCGTTAACAACGACTGGTCGAGCGATCCCCAATTCACGCCGATGCGGACGGGACGCTGATACTTCACCGCGACTTCGATCATGGTGCGGAAGTTGTCGTCGTTCTTGCGGCCCACGCTGACATTGCCGGGATTGATGCGGTACTTGGCGAGCCCTTCGGCGCACTCGGGATACTTGATGAGCAGCTGATGTCCGTTGTAATGGAAGTCGCCGACAATGGGAACGCTGATGCCTTGCCTGGCGAGTCCTTCGACAATGTGCGGAATCGCCTTGGCCGCGTCGTCGTTGTTGACAGTGACGCGCACCACTTCGCTGCCCGCGCGAGCGAGCGCCGCAACTTGCTTGATAGTTCCCGGAATATCGGCGGTGTCGGTGTTGGTCATGGACTGCACCATTACAGGTGCATCGCTGCCGACGCGAACTCGGGTTGTGGGGTCGTTGCCGATGGTGCAGGTGAAGGTTTTCTTGCGATGAATTTCAGCCATGGGAGCTTCCATTTTAGCAGTGATTAAAGGAGGGAGGTGGGCTTGACAACTTTCGGAGTGAGAAAACAACGGCAAGCGAACAAATAGCGAATAAAATATTTATCGGAAGACAAATATATAGGCCAACCTCTGTAACGACAACAAACGAAAGTGGTTCGGGGATTTTCACAGGGTCAAATCGAGCTTGACAGGCATGATAAGTAAACTCGCGGCTGGGATGGGCGTCTTGGGGCAGTTTTTCCGGTTTCGGAGGCGAAAAAACACGTCGGAGGGTGCGGGTGGACCGGAGCGTTTTGGGAGGAGATTCCGGCTGACTTGGCGGCACTGGATTCCCACCCCGGTGCATTTGCGTCCGCGGTTCCCGCCGCCCTTCGCAAACTGCGCGAAGGACAGTGAACCCCACTGATTGGTCATGCCGACGAAATCAAAAGTCTAGGCGACCCGCCATGTCCGAAATCTGGCACATCTGGCGATGAGGCTATGGGCCTGTGGAAATCAAACGGCACCACCACCATCGAGCCGGGGGAGTGGTTTTGTTGCATCTCTTCAGTACTCTGGATGCATTCGTGGTATGCGGCCAGTCAGTCACGAGTTAGTGTGAGTTGCGTCACTGCCGATGCGAAACCGGGCGTCTAGCTTGACTTTTCGTGTCCTCCCCCGGAGACTATACGGGTAAGTGGGTTGTTCCTGTCATCGGTTTTGGGCTTTGCGAGCGGATTTTTCAAGCGGGTGGGCGTCTTCATTTCAGCAAGTCTGGTCAGCAAGTCTGGCGGAGGTAACAATGACTAAGCGTAGCTTGTCAGTCGATTGCTCGAGTTTGAGATTGCGTTTTGCGCCGCTCTACAGGCTCGCCGGGCGGCGGAGAACTGGACTCGCCGTTTTGGCGGTGGTTTGCTTCGCGGTGCTGACCATGGGAGCGGTGCGCCTCAGAACAGGAACTCTCACGCGAATTTGGGAACAGATCACGAGCGTAAAGCCCTGCCACAACTGTGGCCAGCCGAGCGCGGCGAAACCCACCGTGATTCAATCGAGCGCGGGCACCTTCACTAACTTCGATGTGACCGGAGCGGGTACGTCCGCGCTGGAAGGAACCTTCGGTGTCAGTATCAATGCGTCCGGGGAAGTGGCGGGAATTTATATTACGAGCGGCAATGTGTCGCATGGTTTTGTGCGTGCCGCCAATGGCACGATTACGCCTTTCAACGCTTCGAACGCTGGCACGGGCAAGAATGAGGGGACGTTCCCGATTAGCATCGACGTGGATGGGAACATCGCGGGGATGTATGCGGATACCAACAACGTGTACCACGGCTTTATCCGCAATTCCAGCGGCACGATTACGGAGTTCGATGCTCCGGGCGCGGGCACGAGCGGGCATCGTGGAACTTCCCCAATCAGTATTAATGCCGGAGTTATCACCGGACCTTATGTTACGGGAAGCGACGTTACGACCTCGGTATGGCATGGATTTGTGCGCGCCACCAATGGAGACATAACTACGATCAATGTTCCGGGAGCCGGGACGGGGGACAAGCAAGGGACTCAGCCGACAAGCATCAACGCGTCGGGAGTGATCGCGGGAATGTACACGGATTCAAACAGTGTATATCACGGCTTCATCGACGCCAACGGCACATTCACGAACCCGATTGACGCTCCAGGTGCAGTCGCGACAGTGCCGACCAGCATTGACGCGGCGGGAGATATCGCAGGCGTGTATGCGGATTCCACCGGATTGATGCACGGGTTTGTGCGGACCGCCGGCGGCACGATCACCACCTTCAGCGCACCGGGCGCGAGCACGACGCCGCCAGGCTCGGGCAAGGGGATCAAGATCGATGGGACTATTGCCGGCAGCATCAACACGACGGCGAACATTGCGGGGTTCTACACAGACACTAATAAAGTGGAGCACGGCTACATCCGCTCCTCCAATGGGACGTTCACTTCGCCACTCGACGATCCCGATGCAGGCACGGGAGTGATGGAGGGGACGATCTCGATAAGCGTCAACGATTCCGGGATTGTTGCGGGCACGTATGCAGACGCAAACGGCGTGTTTCACGGCTTTGTGTTTACCCCAGTCACCGCCACGGTGACGCTTACGCCGGCTGTGCTGAGTTTCGGCAATCAGGCCGTTGACGAGACGAGCACCGCTAAGCCGGTGACGGTGAAGAATACGGGATCGGCCACGGTGGACATTGGCAGCATTACTGCGAGCGGCGCTTTTGGGATCTCCGCAAATACGTGCGGAGCCACGCTGGCAGCGGGAAAGACGTGCAAAGTGAGTGTTACTTTCACGCCCATGTCGCTGGGAGCGCTGACGGGGACACTCAGCGTAAGCGACAATGCTTCCGGCAGCCCGCAGACGGCAGCGCTTTCGGGTACGGGCGTGGTGCAGGCGAAGCTGACACCGGCGAAAGCCACTTATGCCAAGCAGAAAGTGGGCACGACCAGCGCGGCGAAAACGTTTACCTTGACCAATGATCTGAACGTGGCACTGACCGGAGTCGCGATCTCGACCACCGGCGACTTCAACGTCAAGACAACGACGTGTACGACGAGTCTGGCGGCCAAGGCGAAGTGTACGATCAGCGTGGCATTCACTCCGAAGGCTACCGGAACGACAACCGGGGAACTCAGCGTGAAGGACAGCGCCAACAACAGCCCGCAAGCGGCGAGTTTGACCGGCACGGGAGATTAGATCTGGGCACCCTCTAAAATCGGCCTCGCAGAGATGCGGGGCCTTTTTGCTTACGCTCGTTGTATCATGTACGGCCTTGCAGGTTGACTATCACTAAACAAGGAGGACGGCGTGGCGAAGACGGGTAAGAGCGGGATTTCCGGGCGGAAGCTGGAGCTGTATGAGAAAGTGCTGCGGACGAATCCGAAGATTGAAAAAAAAGGGCGATGCCAATCCTTACACGTCGCTGAATGGGAACATGTTTTCGCTGCTGCACTCGTCGGGCACGCTCGCGTTTCGTTTGCCCGAGGAGGAGCGGGATAGGTTCCTGAAGAAGTACAAAACAACGCTGTTTGAGGCTTATGGTTCGGTGATGAAAGAGTATGTAGTGGTTCCCGACGTTTTGCTGGAGAAGACGGCGGAGTTAGCGAGGTGGCTCGGGATCAGTTACACATACGCGCAGACGCTGAAGCCGAAGGCGACGAAGAAGAAATGAGGCGCCTTGGTGGTTGGCGCTGGAGGGCGGAAACGAATTCATCCCTTCGGGCGGCATGATTAAATGCTTTTTCTGTTAAATCGCAAAAAAATCGCGGGCGAATCTAATCGTCGTCCGGGTTGCTGTTGTCGGTAAACCTGGCCTTGGGGGCGGCAATCCAGGCCCAGGGGGTTTGAGAGCCGGTGAAGAATTCGCTTAGATCGTCGGAATAAGCGTCGGCATAGGTGCCGGGCCCTATCAGCCCCAAGTCGAAGTTATTCTCCACAAATCGCAGGATGCTCCCGAAGTCGTGGACATTGTTATCCACGTAACCGGCCGGAGTATAAGCGGACAAGACGAGGAGGGGAACGCGGAATCCGTAACAATACTGCGTACACCAGCCGGTATTGTTTGGGACAGGAGGAACGTGATCGTACCAGCCTCCCCAATCGTCCCAGGTCACGATGACCGCCGTGTTTTGCCAATATGTTTCGCCGTCGGCACAAGTGGGCTCAGTGAGAACGGCATTCACTATACTTGCCACCCAGGCGGGACCGGTTCCATTGTTTACGTCTGCATGGTCGCTATAAGCTCCGGCGGGAGTTACCCAGGACACGTTGGGTAGATCGCAGTTTTGGATATCCGTCAGAACCTGGGGCGAGTTGAGAACAATCTTGCCCCAATCGGATCCTGCGCATAGAATTTTCTTTCCAAACTTCAGTGGGCCGCAAATATGGTTGATTGAGTTCGGAGCGACCCAAATCCCGCCTTTGTACTGCCCTGAAGCGGCGTAATAGCGCCAGCTCAGGTTGGCGGCATCGAGCAGATCGGAAAGGGTCTGATGCTCGAAACACGGGTAAACCTTGCCCCCCGACTGTCCTGTCGGCAAAAGGGTCAGCACGGTGGAAGTGTACGGCGCATCACAGCCCGCGGCACCGCTAGTATTCTCGGATGCAAATGTGGCGGAAGTTGGACTAATAATGCTGGTGCCCCCAAACAAGAATTGATGCGCCGGATAACTTGGACCTTGGTTGGTTTGAAACATCCGGTTGGCAAAACCGCTCTGGTTCGCCAACTGGCAGTAAGGCTGAACGTCGCTTGCCTGCACATACGCTTTGGCCTTGGATGGCCATTTTTCCTTAGCATTCGACAGATACGAGGTGTGCGTATGGCCCAAATCATAAGGAACAGAAAGAGGTACGGCACTCCCGACTTGAACCAGGTCGGCTCCCGGGATTGAGCAGGAGGAAAAAAGGTTGTCGGGCGTTCTGTTTTCCTGGATAACGAGAACGATGTGATTGAATTGCTGTGCCGTGGCGAAGACAGTGCTCAGGAGTAATAAGAATAAGGGGAAAAGGCGCTTCATTCGTGGTCAACTCTCTCCGGGGGATGGTGAAGCTGGGGGCCACCAGCAGCGAGAGCAGTTGTACCATCCCGGTATTAGTGAGTCAATGTGAAAAAAAATGCAATCGAATGGCTAGGGCATGCAAGCTCCGCTTCTTATCTGAGCAAGCTGGATGGCTTCATGGGAAACGAGCGAGGCCAGGCAACGTCTTAACTATGTCGTTGTAGATCACCATCACAGCAAACAGGACCAGGAACACGAAAGCGGCCTGATAGATGCGCTCTTTGATGGCCAAACTGATGTCTTTCTGCATCAGGCTTTCGATGAACAGGAGTAGGATAACTCCGCCATCGAGTATGGGGATGGGGAGCAGGTTCATGATGCCGAGATTGAGGCTGATGGCGGCGGTGATCAGGAAAAGAGGCGACCATCCTTTTTCACGGGCGGCGGCTCCAACAGCGCTGCCGATACCGATGGGGCCATCGACCTGGCGCATGGAAACCTTACGTTCGGCCATCTTGCGGAGCAGTTCGAGGATGAGGAAAGAACTCTTCTTATTTTCGTCGAGCGAGCGGCTGAAGGCCTCCGGGAAGGCGAGCTTGACGCTCTTGGTGGGAGGCTCGCTGGCGACGCCGATACGATAGCGCGGCTCAGTCGAGGCGCCGGCCGGAGCGAGGACGGGTTTCAGGTTGAAAGTCAGCTTTTGATCGGCGGTCTGGCCGTTGGTTTCGGACTGGCGGAGGACGACAACCTGAAGCGGCTGATCCTGGGTGCGGGTCAGCATTTCCACCAGTGCGGCGATGTGCGGAATGGGCTGGCCATTGACGCTTAGAAGGACGTCGCCAACCTGCATCCCAGCCTGGGCCGCAGGCATGCCGGGCTCGACTGCGGTCAGAGCGACATTCGGCTCTTTCGGCTCCCAGCCGATGGTTCCATACTGGTGCACGCCCATGGGCTCGGGCGTGAGCTGCTCGTCGATGATTTTGCCACCGCGTTCGATGGAGACGTTCAGAGGCTGATTGGGGCTGAGCGCTTCCTTGACATCGACCTGTTCCCAGGTGGGGTCGGAGACACCGTCGATGCGGACGATCTTATCGCCGATCTGGATGCCGGCTTTCGCAGCCGGAGTGTCGCTGTTGACCCAGCCTACGAAGGCGGGGCCATCCAGAGCGACGGGATATTCGTAGTGCACCATGTAAACGCCGGTGAGCAGGGCAACGGCGAGGAAGACGTTCATGGCGGGGCCGGCGAGAGCGACGATGAAGCGCTGCCAGCGCGGATGAGAGAGAAATTCGCCGGGATCGCCGGTGCGATCATCCATGGGATTTTCGCCGGACATTTTGACGTAGCCGCCGAGCGGCAGGATATTGATGCGATAGTCGGTCTCACCCCAGCGGAACCCGATCAAGCGCTTGCCGAAACCGATGGCGAACTGTTCGACGCGCACGCCGAAATACTTGGCGGCGGCGAAGTGCCCGAATTCATGAATGAGGATCATGAAGCCGAGCACGATGGCCATGACAAAGACGGTATGCAGGATGGAAAGCACCTGAGGCATAAAGTTTCAGATTACTCCGAATCGAGAGTTAGGGGATAGCTCGGACGGTCAAACCCTTTCGGCAGCGAGTCTTCACTTTTCCGCTTGCCAGCTGGCGGGCTTCACAATCCGAATTGAGCACTGCCTTAATAGATTCTAAATCGGCGGCTGGCGTTGCAGCCAGCACATCTTCGATGATTCGGGGGATTTCTTCGAAGCCAATCTGCTCGTCCAGGAATGCAGCCACGGCCACCTCGTCGGCTGCGTTCAGAGCAATTGTTTTAGAACCGCCCTCGGCTGCCGCTTCGTAAGCCAAGCCGAGACAAGGGAATTTAGCCATATCCGGCGGGCAAAAGTCCAGATGCTTTAGGTCCATGACCGGAAACCGCAGATTGGATGGGATCCGATCGGGGTAGGTCAGGGCATCGAGAATCGGCAGACGCATGTCGGTCACGGAGATTTGAGCAAGCAGGCTGCCATCCACGAATTCGACCATGGAATGGATCGTAGACTGTGGATGCACAATGACTTGCACGCGGTCGGGCGGGACGTTAAAGAGGCGGCAGGCCTCGATGACCTCGAAACCTTTGTTCATCAGGGTCGCGGAGTCGATGGTGATGCGGCGGCCCATTTTCCAGGTGGGGTGGTTGAGGGCCTGTTCGACCGTGATGGAGGCAAATTCGGACTGGGAGTGCGCAGGAACGGGCCTCCGGAGGCCGTAAGCCAGATGCGTTCGACCTCGTGCATGCGACCGCCGCGAAGGCATTGGTGGACCGCATTGTGCTCGCTGTCGATGGGCAGCAGGGGCTTGCGCCTGACGGCGGGCTTCGGCGGTGATGAGCTCGCCGGCGACGACCAGGCATTCCTTATTGGCCAATCCGACAGATTTGCCGGCTTTGACCGCTTCGTAGGTGGCTTCAGTCCGGAGACGCCGACGATGGCGCTGACCACGAAATCGACATCGGGCTGGGTTGCGACGCGGACGGTTCCTGCGGAGCCATGAACAACTTCGGTTTCGGTGAGTCCGGCGGCGCGAAGTTTCCGACGCAGGGAGTCGGCGTCGGGTTCGTGAGCGACCGAGACGATCTGGGGCCGGTAGCGAAGGCATTGGTCGTAAACAGCGTCGATGTTGTTGCCTGCTGCGAGCGTGGCGATTTGGAAGCGGTCCGGATAGCTTTTGACGATGCTGAGAGTGCTGCGGCCGATGGAGCCGGTGGAACCCAGGATGGCGATGCGTTTCATGAGGGGTGGTGAAAGATCTATTTTACGGGATGAGCGAGGTTTCGGGTGCGCTGGGCTATGGCAGCGGCTTGGGCTCGGTCTGTCCGCGGGGACGCGGGACACCCGCGCGTCCCGACGTTGGCAGACCGTCGCGTCATAAATTCACCTCGACAACTTTTGTGTGCAACTTTGGTGTGTGAATCGGCCGGAGCACGGCAATGCTGAATTACGCCCTTTTTATCAAGCGGGTAATTCCAATCAGGATAATCGCGCCCACAAACGCGACAATGATTGAGCCGATGATGCCGCCGGCGGGCCAGATTCCCACGATGCCGAAGACCCATCCGCCGACAACGCCGCCGAGAATGCCGAGAATGATGTCGACGAGAACGCCGTAGCCGCCGCCTTTCATGAGTTGTCCGGCGAGCCAGCCGGCAATGAGTCCCACCAGAATCCAAGTGATAAATCCCATGTTGTTCTCTAGAGCGGCGATTCCGCCGACGCGCGGCCCTTATCTTTGAGCCGGACGAGAATCTTACGCGAGACTTCGTTTCCCGGCAAACCGGGAATTGTAATGTCACGGCAAATGGCGGCATTCGCGGTTATCAGTTCCTGTCATGACTGCATTAACTGCAGGCACGGAAGGCCAACAGCAGGGCTGCCGCGGGAAGACGGAATCCGATGGCTTTGTGGTGGCGCCGTGGATGGCGGAACGGCGAGAACTCCGCAGTCACATGATGGCGTGACGCAGTTCACTGACAAGAAGCGCTTTCTTGTATCCGATGAATTAGTCCATTCCCTTCTGAGTCGAGCCGGTTGGGCCCGCTTCCATCCGTGAAGGAGGTTGCCTATGGCGCTTCAGTTCAGTCGTACTTTCCTTATCGGTATCAGTGTTGTGATTTTCCTAATCGCTGGGGGGCTGGGCGCGCAGAGCCAGGGCCCACTCATTTTTCTGGCGCCGGTCGTGTACGATTCGGGCGGCTACACAGCTACCGCTATCGCCGCCGGCGACCTTAACGGTGACGGCAAAATCGACCTGGTAGTTGGGAATGAGTGTGCCAACAGCGGCTGTTCTCCAGGAGGAGCGGCGGTGGGCGTTCTTCTGGGCAACGGCGACGGGACCTTCCCGTCAGTTGTGTCGGATGGCGGCGGGCGTTTTGCCGTGAGCCGTCCGCGCGCGAAACGACAACACACGCGTCCGCTGAACGGAGAGTTGCCCCTCTTCTTACCGGCCGTGACCTATGACTCGGGTGGGATGAGTTGCTCCGGCCAGGGCTTGCCTTTTCGGTGGGTTGCGGTGGCCGATGTGAACGGCGACGGCAAGCCCGACATAGTAGCAACGGGCTGCGGCAGTGGCTCGGTGGGCGTGCTGCTGGGCAACGGGGATGGAACCTTCCGGGCGGCAGTGACGTATCCCTCCGGCGGCGAGGCGCCGCAAGCGATCGCAATTGCCGACGTGAACGGTGACGGCAAGCCCGACATTCTGGTGGCCAACAACGGCTCTGGTACGGTGGGCGTGCTGCTGGGCAACGGAGATGGAACCTTCCGGGGGCGGTGACCTATGACTCTGGCGGTCCGCCTGCGGATCTAGCGGTTGCCGACGTGAATCGCGATGGCAAACCCGATCTACTGGTGACGACCTGTGGAATCGGCAGTTGTTTCGACCCAGGGGGGGCGGTGGCAGTGTTGCTGGGCAACGGGGACGGTACCTTCAAGTCGGCTGTGACCTATGGCGCCGGCGTACCTACGTCGGTGACGGTGCAGATGTGAACGGCGACGGTAACCCAGACGTGATCGGGGCGAATTGGGACAACCCCGGCACGGTAGCCGTCTTGTTAGGCAACAGCGACGGCACCTTCAAGCCAGCTGTGTCCCACGGCTCGGGCGGACTTGAGTCTACCTCTATAGCAGTTGCCGATGTAAACGGGGACAACAAACTCGACCTGTTGGTGGCGAACTGGTGCGACAGTGCCGTCAATTGTCCCGATGTACCGGGGTCAGTGGGAGTGTTGTTGGGCAACGGGGACCGGAGCCTTCCGGCCCGACGGTTTCCTATGACTCGGGCGGATTTCAGGCCACGGCGGTTGCAGTTGCGGACGTGAACAGCGACGGCAAGCCGGATCTGGCAGTGGCAAACTGGAGCAGCGGGTCCTGGGACGATGTTGGAGTGCTGCTGGGTAATGAGGATGGCACATTCCAGTCAGCTTTGACCTTCGGCTCGGGTGCCGTTATGCCCGCCCCGATCATAATCGCAGATTTGAACGGGGACGGTTTGCCGGATCTGGTCGTAGGGAACCTACAGTTGTACATCGGAGGCCCTTTAGACGGAATCGTGGGCGTGCTGCTGAATAATAGTGGACCCCACAGTCCCACGACGACCACATTGGTTTCGAGCTTGAATCCGGCTCCTATGCGCACGCCTGTCGTTTACACGGCCACAGTGACCAGTCAAGACGGAGGGGCCGGATCGGTAACCTTCCAGGATGGAGGCTCGACCATCGCAACCGTTCCGCTCGCCAACAATCGGGCGGCATGCACCGCAACGTACACGAAGGACGGTTATCGCAAGATCGCGGCGATTTACTCGGGTGACTTTCGCGATCTGGGTAGTACGTCCGCAACGCTACGGGAATACATCAAGGCGATTACATCCAAGACAGTCGTAAACACCTCAGGCTCGCCTTCGTTTTGCCGGCCAGCCAGTAACGTTCACAGCAACTGTCACGTCAAATAGCGGCACGATTCCGGACGGAGATCTGGTGACGTTCTACGATTTTTCCACTGCGATCGGCACGCGCGCCACAACGGGCGGTGTGGCGACCTTGACGACTTCCTCACTGACAGCGAAGGCGCACACTATCAAGGCGGCCTACACCGGGACACAACATTCTTGCCGAGCAGCGGAACAGTGAAGCAAGTCGTCAATCGGTACGCAACCGCGACGGTACTGGCTTCGAGTGCGAATCCTTCCGTCTACAAGCAACCAGTGACTTTCACGGCGACAGTTACATCGGCGGGGCCGGCGCCAACAGGTAAAGTCGGCTTCAAGGATGGAACAATTTCGATAGGCACAATCGGGTTAAGCGGGAGTGTCGCCACGCTCACCACGTCCAAGCTCGCTATCGGTACGCACTCGATTACTGCTGAATACCTGGGGATGCGGACAGCGCAACGAGCACGTCCGCCGTCCTTAACCAGGTTGTCGATTAACGCGTAGATCCGGATAGCCCGTTAGGCGATTGGAGGGGGCTACCTGTAACAATGGCCCGACAGTGCCAAACGGGCGGGGATAAATAGCTATTAGCGCCGAGGGCGTGTTCGGCTACCCTACATGGACGTCGATTGCTCCTCCGGCGACGTGTGGTTGGAATTAACAGGAGGACTATGGCCCGCCTAAACGTTCCGGCAGGTGCAATTCTTCTCGGGGTCTGCACCACGATTCTGCTGTCATCCGCAGCCTGGGGAACTCCGACCGAGACCGTTCTGTATAACTTTTGCCAACTGGGCAATTGCGCCGATGGCGGAGGCCCCAATGGCGAGCTGGTTTTCGACAGCGCGGGTAACCTGTACGGCACAACCACCTATGGCGGCACAGCTCCAGACGGAGGCGGAACTGCTCTTTGAGCTCCCTGCCGCATGAATTGCTGGGCGCTAGCGCCCAGACTGCGGGGCCATGCGGAGTGCCGACCATTAGGATCTTCTAAGAATTGCAGAGCCAATAGGCCATTTCAGGCCGATCTCCGATTGTTGAATTGGAATTCTCTAATCTTCTGGCAGATCGCCGCGAACTGCGCGCCCTTGTGTCTGTTAAGCGCGGCCTTGATGCAAAATTGTCATTGGGGTGGGATCGCGTCTTGGACGGCTCAGAATCAGCCGGTTCCCAACATCGCAGAGAGCAGAGGTGCGTGCCAGGCAAGGACTCTCCTTCAGGGAGACGACCGCATTGGCTGGCTTCTCAATTGCAAGAACACAGAGATTTACAAACCCTTCATATGCCTGGACTGCGGTTTTTGGCCTTTGGTGAAGTTTAGAATTTGAAGGAGAACGACGAACGAGAAAGAGAACGGGAACGAGAAAGTGAAAGTGCAAGAGGAAATGAACGAGGAAGAGATGGCGCCGACTCTGCTGTGGGAAACCGAGGAGATGGAGCGGGGCATTCCGAGTCAGGAAAAGCCGGAGGGTCGGGAGACGCAGAGCGGGCGGGATTCGCCGACGCTCGATCCGCGGGATTGGGATGGTTTTCGGGCGCAAGCGCATCTGATGCTGGACGACATACTCAACTACACGCAGAACATACGAAAGCGTCCGGTGTGGCAGCCAATCCCAGGCGGGGTGCGGGAGCGATTTCGCGGGAGTGTTCCGGTGGTGCCGACGGATCTGGCGGACGTTCACGACGAGTTCATGAACTACATTTTGCCGTTCGCGGTGGGAAACGCGCATCCGGGCTTTATGGGCTGGGTGCATGGCGGAGGCACTCCGGTGGGCACGCTGGCGGAAATGCTTGCGGCAGGACTGAATGCCAACGTGGGCGGGCGGGATCAGATTCCCGTGGAAGTGGAACGGCAAATCGCGCGCTGGATGCGGGGAGTATTCGGGTTTCCGGAGAGTGCCGCCGGATTGTTTGTCACTGGCACCTCGATGGCGAACTTTATTGCGGTAACGATTGCCCGCGATGACGCGCTGGGCCGCGAGGTGCGCCGCCAGGGCGTGGCGGCAGCGGCGAAGCGGCTGACGGCCTATGGCTCGGCGGGAATTCATGGCTGCGTCGGCAAGGCCATGGACCTTTGCGGGCTGGGCAGCGACGCATTGCGCATGGTTCCGGTGGACGAGCCGACGCCGGATGGATCTGACGGCGCTGGAGAATGCGATTAAGAAAGACCGGGATGCGGGCTTCGAGCCGTTTCTGATTGTCGGAACCGCGGGAAGCGTGGACACGGGCGCGATCGACGACCTGGCCGGGTTGGCGGATCTGGCGGCGCGCGAGGGATTGTGGTTTCACGTGGATGGCGCGTTTGGCGCGCTGGCTATGCTGGCTCCCGATCTTGCGCCCAAGCTCGAGGGCATTGAGCGGGCCGACTCGCTGGCCTTCGACTTTCATAAATGGGGACAGGTTCCTTACGATGCCGGGTTCATCCTGGTTCGTGACGGGGAGCTACAGAAGAATGCATTTGCGGCGTCGGCTGCTTATTTGCGGCGGGAGACGCGCGGCCTGGCCGCGGGAACCGATTGGCCCTGCGACTACGGTCCGGATCTTTCGCGAGGGTTTCGCGCGCTGAAGACGTGGTTCACACTGAAAGTGTATGGCACGCAGGCTCTGGGCTCCGCTATTTCGCGGACCTGCACATTGGCGCGCTATCTGGAGCGGCGAATCGCGGATGCGGCCGAACTGGAGTTGCTTGCGCCTGTCGAGCTGAACATCGTCTGCTTTCGCTATCGGGCAGAGGATGCGGATCGCGTGAACGGGGAGATTGTGGCCGAACTGCACGAGTCGGGCATTGTTGCGCCATCTTCGACGACGATTGACGGCAAACTGGCGATCCGGGCGGCGATTGTCAATCACCGCACCGCGGAGATCAACATCGACAATTTGCTGGAGCGAACGCTGGCGCTTGGACGTTCGAAACAAAAATCAAAACCGCATGGGACGACCGCACAAACGACTGCCGAATGCGCGGTTGCGGCTGACAGTAATGCAAGCGCAGAGATTGCGCCTGGGTTGCGATGGGAAGCGGGACTGAAAGCGGTTGAGAAAGCGCTGGAATCCGATCCGGACTCGATTGATCTTCGCTTTCGGCGGGCGATGTTTCTGGCGCAGCTGGGCCAGCACATGAATGCGGCCAAAGAATATATGGCGGTGCTGGAACGGGAGCCATCGCACCTGGCGGCGCTGAACAATCTGGGCATCGTGCTGGTTGCCGGTGAACATCGCAAGGCCGCGCTCATTGCCTTTAAGCAGGCAATGAAGCAGCATCCAGAGGACGCGGTGAGCCGTGTGAATGCGGGGCGCATTCTTCTGGAAGAAGCCGAGCAGATGGAGGCTTCCTCAAAAGAGGAGGACGCGGTCAAGCTGCGGCACGAAGCGCGCGAATACTTCGAGGAGGCTCTGCGGATCCACCCGGGTTTTGAAAACGCGCACGAGGGCATGTGCTACGTCCTGGGCGAGTTGGGAGACAGGAAACAGGCGGACTGGCATCGGCGGGAAGCTTTCAAAAACCGCTCCATCATGCCGTTGCCTTACTGCGGGCGGCGCGAGCCGGTCACTGTGCTGAAACTGGTTTCGACGAAAGGCGGAAATGTAAAGCTGAGCAGGTTTCTCGATCCGCGCATTTTCCAAACGACGATCCTGCTTCCGGAGTTCTATGAAACAACGTCTGCGCTGCCGCCACACCAGTTGGTGATCAACGCAATCGGGGAAGAGGCGGGACTAGGTGCGCTGGAAGCGGCGCAGCGCGTGCTCTCACTGACTGACGCTCCTGTGATCAATCCTCCAGCTTCGGTGCTCGCGGCCAGTAGAAGTAACAATGCCCTTCGTCTGGCGGGACTGCCGGGTGTGGTGACGCCAAAGACTTCGAAGATGCCTCGTGCGCAGCTTTTGAGCGCAAATGCCGCAAAGACGCTTGCCGGTCTGGGATTTAATTTTCCTTTTCTACTCCGCGCCCCCGGGTTCCACACGGGGCTGCATTTTCGGCGAGTGGAGAATTCCGAAGATCTGTCCGCGGCACTGGAGCAGCTGCCGGGCGAAGAATTAATCGTGATGCAGTACCTGGACGCGCGCGGCCCGGATGGAAAATCGCGCAAGTACCGCGCGATGATGATCGACGGGCAAATCTATCCGCTGCACTGCGCGATTTCCAGCCACTGGAAGATTCACTACTTCACAGCTGAAATGGCGGAGAACGAGGCGCACCGTGCGGAAGACGCAGCATTCCTGGAAAACATGCCGGCGGTTGTCGGCCCGCTCGCGATGCAGGCTCTTGGGCGAATTCAGCAGACGCTTGGCTTGGACTACGCCGGAATCGATTTTGGATTGAACGCCAAGGGAGAAGTGCTTGTATTCGAAGCCAACGCCACCATGGTGGTGAATCCGCCGGAGACGGGCGAGCGCTGGAACTACCGCAGGCCTGCCTGCCGGAAGATTCACAGGGCAGCGCAGGACATGTTGATCAAGAGAGCATTCGCGCCGACGGCGAAGCGGAAAGCTGCCGCCACGTAACGGGTCCCGACCAAGTGCATCTTACGCCGCGCTTGATGGCTTCAGGCTTTTTTCAGCATGCGTGTTATCGCGACCAGAATCACCGCGCCAACAAACGCGACGATAATCGAACCAATCATCCCGCCAGCCGGCCAGATCCCGAGCAGCCCAAACACCCAACCACCAACAATTCCGCCCAGGATACCGAGAATAATATCCATCAAGACGCCATAGCCGCCGCCCTTCATCAACTGCCCGGCCAGCCATCCCGCGATAAGTCCAACCAATATCCACGCAAGAAATCCCATAGCATCTCCTTTAGAGCGTTTCTTTAAAAGCGTTTCGCAGGAAGCGTCCTGGCCGAAACACTCCGATTCAACCCCCCGAATGATTCGAAACTGCGACCCTGGAGTGGGAATACTACACGCGGAAAGGTTCTTGTGTAAATCGGGTTTGGGTACTGTCTCAATTTTTGATTTCCACCACAGAGACACGGAGGCACAGAGAACTCAACTGCTTGGCAAAACTTTCAAGTGGTGGGTCTTGCAGGTAACGGGTTCCTCCGTGACTCTGTGTCTCCGTGTTAAGAAAGGCAAATCAGGACATCACTGATGCATGCAAAAGCCGGTTCTACTGCATTAACTGCCAGGCGCGGAAGGCCCAGACTACCGGGACGGCGAAGAGCATGGCGTCGATGCGGTCGAGCATGCCTCCGTGGCCGGGGAGGATGGAGCCGGAATCTTTGACTCCCGCGCCGCGCTTGATTAGCGACTCGACGAGATCGCCTAGCTGCGCGGCGATGTTGACCACGGCGGACAGGATGATGATCGGCCAGAGTGATGGCTGTTCGAGGCCGAAGATGCCATCTCGGCGATCGATCAAGCCGACGCGCAGTAGGGCCGCGCTGAGCTGGGGAGCGTGCTGAAACCAGAGGGCTCCGATGATGACGCTGGCGAGAATGGAGGCAATCGCGCCTTCCCAGGTTTTCTTCGGGCTGACCTCCGGCGACATGCGATGGCGGCCGAGGGATTTGCCGACGAAGTAGGCGAAGATGTCTCCGGCCCAAACACAGAGCAAAGTGAAGATGACCCAGATTGCTCCCGCGGGCTGGCGGCGGATCTCGACGAGCAGCGCCATCGGAATGGCGATGTAGGCGAAGGCGAAGGTGGAGGCTGCGGCGGCGGGATAGCCTGTGCTTAGATCGGGGCGGCGCATGGCGGCTGTCAAAAAAATGAAGGGCGCTAGCGCGGCCGCCAGAGCGATGCCGTAGATGGTGGATGTTGTTTCAACCAGCGGCGTGCGGTTCGACGTCGCGATAATTTGGAAGACGAAGAAGAGCGCGACGTAGGCGTGGGTGAGAGGCGTCATCGGCTGCACGGCATAGTGGGTAGTGAGCTTCAGGAATTCGGCGATGGCCAGGAGCGCTACCGCTGCGGCCACTATGACCAGCAGATACGCTGGCGCTTTGAGAACCAGCAAGAGGACGAAAGGGATGAGGACGACTGCGGTCGCTATGCGCTTGATCATAGGGTTCGGAGGTTGACAGGAAATCTTAAACCACTGCGGGCGAGGGGGACAGGAGGCGACTGGCGACGTTTTGAGCGCTAATGCTGATTTCAACAATCAGCGATTTCGATGCGGGCTCCTACTGGCACCCCTCTACGTATTGAATCGCCTCAAACGTGCCCGCGTAAAAGGTCGAGACCTTTCCTTCGTCCGTCTCGAACCGAATACCGTGATCGCCATTTCGCAGTGTGAGGTAGTGACCGTCCGTGTAGTGTTGCGGCCCGATTTTAAGACGAGAGCCATAGACTTGCTTCACATGTTCCTCGGAGTCGCCGACCTGCACGCCCTCAGTGGTTGGCACGCCAGTCTTGTCAACATCAATCCGAACTAGGGGTCTGTTCTCGATCATGAAAGACACCCGAGGGTGCTTCGCGGCGGTTACGTAGAAGCACCCTTGATCTTCCTTGTTCTCCGGCATCGCAAACCTCTCATGGAGAGCGGTATTGAGCTGAGGTAAGCTCATCCCGATCTTGACCGGGCCAACACCATCCTGACGAATGAACCAACCATCAGCAGCCGAGAAAATAGCAATCAGGATCATCACACCAAGAAACATTAATAATTTGTGTGGAATCATCGGAATTATTGTAGCGCGTTGGCACACCGCCGATTTCGTAGTTGGCGTAACATCACGACCTTGTTATGGCGGCATCACACTCAAGATTTATTACAACCGGTTCGGGCCCCGTACGCTGCCGTCGGATTCACGCCAGCAGCGAGTAGTTTCCGCTGGCGTCTTCTGTTTCGGAAATTCGCTTGAGTTCGGGATAGCGCTTTACCAGCGTTTCGGGAGCGCGGACTTTTTTCCCTTCCAGCAGGTGGCGGAGTTCAATTGCGTTGACCGGCGCTTTCGCCTGGTAGTGGTTGTTGGCGATCACGTAGGTGGATTGCGCTTTCTGGGCTATGATCTCAATCTTCTCTTTCCACTTTTCCAACTCGGCCGGCTTGTAGAGATAGTTGTAGCGGTCGTTGCGGCTGTCCACACCGCGCCCACTCTCGATCCCGCTTTCAAACCAATGCTCGTAGTTGCGGCCGTGCAGGCGGACGTAGCCAATGCCGGAGGTGACGTGCTCGGTGGGCGCGATTGAAAGGCCGATCTGCGGCTGATCGATGTTGCAGAAGCCGATGTTGTAGCGCAGGAACTGAGCCAGCGTTTCGGGCTGGTTCCAGCTTTCATGGCGAACCTCGACCACTCGCGGATACTCGATGAACTGGCGGAGCAGCTCTTCAAGATATTCGCGATTGAGGCCTGTGTTTTTGAACGAGACGGGAAACTGGATCAGCAGTGCTCCCAGCATGTTTTCGGAGGCGAGCGAGTCGAGGCCTTCGCGGGCGAGGCGCTCGTCCCGATCGTTGGGGCGAATGCTGGCGGCGGAAGTGGGCTCCATTACGGCGAGCGGCGAGTGCGTGAAGGAGCGATGCAGCTTGGCGGTAAACACGAAATTCGGATTCACCGCAGCCGCTTTGCGGCACCAGAGGCGGCCGATCTCGGGACGAATGTGTCCGTAGAAAGAAGTGTTGATTTCAATCACGTCGAAGAAGCGGGCGAGGTATTCGACGGGATGGACTTTTTTGCGCGAGACTTCGGGAGGGTAGAGGATGCCGTCCCAATCTTTGTAGGACCAGCCGGCGGTCCCGACGCGAATTGTGGCGGCGGAGGGCATAAGGCTGATGTGGGGAGGGTAGCACAGTAAGCTTCGAGCCACGAGCCGCGAGCTATGAGCTTAGAACCACATCAGCGGAAGCTCACGCCTTGCAAGACGATTTCTTGCGCGTCATTCATCCTCATAGGGGAAACGGGCAGCCTACGGGTTTGCTCGAAGCTCGTGGCTCGCAGCTTACTATCAGTACAGCAGAATCGCGACCCAGTAGGTGCCGGTGGGATACGTGTTGTTGCGGGCGTAGCAGGAGCCTACGGCGAAGTGGTGGAGGTTCGGGTTTTCCAGCACATCGAGAGCGGCTGGGGGAGGACTTCGGGACGGCTTTGCGTGTACGTGATCACTTTGCGGTTGGTGTAGGAAGCCGCGACCAAGTGCGCGTTGGGATGATCCTGCTGCGCCATGGCGCAGGCAGCATCGTCGAGGTGCGGGGGAGAGAAAGGCGAAAGCGCGGACAAGCCCTCGCTTTTGCGCGCTTCGATAAGAGCGTCGCCTACGAGATGGGCCGTGTCACGTGCCGAGTGAGAGGCGGTGACATGGCCGAAATCCTGGACGACATAAAGGCGGTCGTGGCTCCAGACGGCGGCGATACCGACGACGTTAAAAGATGGATCAAGCAGGTTGGCGCGGTGATGGGGAGAGCGCATGAGAACATCGTTGGCGCTTTCGGGGCAACCCGCGTTGGCGATGTTTTCTCCAGCGCGGTCGAGGGGGAGAAGACTGACGAGCGCGATACGTTGAAGGAGGGAGGGCTCACCCTGGAACTGATGTTCGAGCCGGCTGTTCGCGACCATGAGACGGGCATGAAGGCGCGCGGCTTCGCGCAGGGTATCATCCATGCGCACGGGGGAATTGCCAGCCTCCTGGCGGCTGCGGTTAATGTATTGGAGAAGGGCCGCTTCGGCAGCTGCGTCCTCGGCGGACGCTGCTGCCGCGGTTGATGTCAGGGGGACCGGTTGCGGTTGAATGCTGGAATCGGTCTCCGTGGCCGGGGGAAGAGTTACCGCCACGCTCGTGACCACGACGCCCGTTTCCGCAATCCCATGCTCCGCCACGCACGGCGCAGACATGATTGCTACTACCGATAGCGTCACAGCTACGAATTTCAGCATCGCGTTTGAAGTCGATTCCACAAATGAACCAAGTTCTGCTTTGCAACTCGAACATTAGCTTCTAAAATCTGGTTTAGCTACTTACGCTGGACATCCAGTGACCGGTTACCGATAGCGCCAGAAGCCTTGTCCGGCGCGGCTTTTCAGCGATTCTTCTCCGGCAAATCGAGGGGAATGAGCAGGTTGCCAGTGCGGTTCAAAAACTAGAAGAAGTCAGGAATTACGATGGAGACACTGCTGCTGGTTACCATTCTCACCGGAACCCTTGCCCTGCTTGGGTTCTCGGCGATGCTGCTGCGGCGCATTTCGCGCGTTGCGCAAACAGATGTGCGAACGGAAGTTGCGGCCGCGCTGGAAAAAGTAGATTCGGCCATTGGCCAGAAGATCAGTGCCGGCACTGCCGACATGGCCACCCGGCTGGAGCAGACTAAAGGGGACCTGCGCCAGCAGGTGACAGACCGCATCCAGCAAGGGTTTTCAGAGATCCGCAGTTCGGTGGAACAACAATTGGCCGCTGGCCGGGAGGAACAGAACCGCAGTTTGGCGGACGGGCGGCGCGAGCTGACAAGTTCTTTACTGTTGACCTCGCAGCAATTGAAGACTGAACTTCAGGGACTGAATCAGCAGACGGCGCAGAGTCTGGATGGGATTCGCGACCGCGTGGATGCGAAACTGGGTGCGATCACCGAGCAGGTGCAGGCGAAGCTCGACCAGAACATCAAAGAAGGATTCGCACAGTTCGAAAAAGTGCAGCAGCATTTGAAAGCCGCGGAGGAGCAACTTCGCGAAGTGGGCGCGCTGGGGCATTCGATCAACGATTTGAATAATCTTCTGAAGATGCCGCATCTGCGCGGGCAGTTTGGCGAGGCGAGCCTGGAACGGTTGCTGTCGGATTTTCTACCGGCGCACATGTTTGCGTTGCAGTCGTCGATCGGCGAAGGCGGCGGGCGGGCGGATGCGGTCATCTATTTTCCTGACCGGAAGCTCCCCATCGACGCGAAATTTCCGCGCGAGCAGGTGATTGCGCTGTTTGAAAGCAATGTCGAGTCGGAAATCGCGGAGGCGCGCGTGGCTCTGGTGCGCGTGATGAAGGCCGAGGCGAAGCGAATTCAGCAGTACATTCAGCCGGAGAATGGGACCACCGATATCGCGCTGATGTATTTGCCGAGCGAGACGCTGTATATGGAAGTGATTCGCAACCGGGAACTGGGCGACTGGATGAACCAGCAGCATGTGTTTCCGGTTTCTCCGAACACGCTGCTGATGACGCTGCATACGATTTCGCTGGTGCATAAGTGGTATGAGGTCGCGAGCCGATTCGAGAAGAGCCGGGTCGAGCTGGCGAAGGCGCAGAAATCATTCGACTATTTCCAGAATCAGTTTGAGAACGTGGGCAAGAGCCTGAACAAGGCGCAGGAAGCCTTCGACAAGGCGACGACGCACTTGAAGGCGTATCGCGGCAAAGTGACCGCGCTCAGCGGGCAGGAGCAGTTGGAGCTGGATCCGGCTCCCTCGGTGGAAGTGGAAGAGGAAAAGCCGTTGCCGCTGCTGGATAAGGCCAGCGCGTAGATGCGATTGCAGAAGTCAGAAGTCGGAATTGCAGAGGCAAGAACCCGGTTAGCGATCTATTCCGCAAAAGACTCATGCGTCTTTAGGTGTTGCGCGGCACGGTAGATTTCAGTTCGTCGCGGAATTGCTTTTCGAGGTCCGCGAGCTTGGCCTGGGCTTCAGTGGACGAGACTCCGGATTGGCGCATCATCTGAATTTGCCGCATCAAGGCGTCGCGTCGCTCGGTGGATTTGAGGGCGTCCGGGGACTGGCTGCTGCCGGGGATTGCGGCGCCGAACTTGCCGCGAAACTCGGGCAGATTGGCCAGTTGCTGTTTTTCTTCATCCGGGACGAGATCGGGCAGCAAGGCGCGAATGCGCTGGGCTTCTTCTTCTCCGATGAAGCTGGAGAATTTCTCCGGCGCGCTCTCCATCATGGAAAGAAGCGAGGAAGCGGAGCGCGCTCCGAGTGAGCGCAGCTTCGCTTCCGATTCCTCCGAGAGCGACAGTCGCTTCAGGTACTCGTAAGACATGCTCAACTAACTACCACTCGACAGCATACGCTTCCGTTCCGTAGTTTGTCAGGTAGGCGTAGGGGAGTGTCCCGTAGCCGGTTCCGTATTCGCAGTTGACGCCCCAGTAGCTATCCCAGCTATTGCGCACAATGAAGCGCCCGCCGCCGAGTTCATCTTCACCGCTGAGGTCTTCGTAACCGACCAGGCAAATGGCGTGCCCTTCGTTGGAGGTGTCGCCGGGAATCGGCATGGTGACTTCGCCCGAGTTCCGAATTTCCTGCGTTGTCCAGCAGTAGTCGTAAACCACGACGGAAACAGCCACGCAGCGGCCCTGCGACAACTCGGTCTTGATATCCTGCACCGATTGCGGCGAGAGCTGTTTGGTGCCCGGCGCTTTGCGGGTGGCGGCATCGGCTTGCGCTCCGGCTGGCGGCGGTCCCTGGCCTATGTTGTTGGGGTCGGGATTGGGATTATAGGGCCAAATGCTCTCCAGACAGCAGCCGTCCGAAAACAAAAGAGGTACGGCGATGGAAAGGTATGTCCCATCTTGATCGGGAATGCCGTCGTGTTGCTTGCTGTCCCAGAACAGAAACTGCTCGGAGAGATCAACCGTCGTCTGCGGCGCTTGATTGGTCGCAATCAGATAGTACTCCATGGCCGCCACAGCGGCATGAGCCACGCAGGTGCCGCGGTTACCCTGATCGCGGATGGCAGGCATTTGCGGCGCGAAGTTGACGTCCGGTGTGCTGCCCAAGGGACTGGGCTGCGGAGCCGCGGCCATACTCACTGCGGGGATGGGTTGCGCGGCGGGTAAATCCAACCGGGGAATTACGGCTTTCACTGGCTGTCGCAAGCGCGCTCCGTAGTGATACTCAGCAGTTCGTACGCGCAGTGAGAGCTGCGGTGCCTTGATCTGTTCTGGCACGGCGGATAACACAGTGGAAATGTCGGCGCCGAGGTACTGGCTGAGTTGGGTGCGGACGGACCTCTCCCCCGCAACCGGGAGGTGTTTGCGGCAAGAGGTCATCTCCGCAACGGAGACTACCTGTTCCAAACTTACATAGCCGAGCTTCTTGAGTTTGTCTTTGTATTGTTGAGCGATTGGCGCATCGTCGAGACGCGTGTGGCCAGGGCGAAGCATAACTCGCTTGTTGGGCGGGCGAAGACCTGCAGGGGCGGCTGCCATAGAATTCTCCTTAGTTTTGGCGGGCTGGTCATGAAACGGCCAAACGATCAACCGCAAGGAATGCGGTCAATGGATGGACACGGGCGACTCACCCGATGAAAATGGCCCGAAGTACGGGAGCCCAAGGGAAGAGAGAAGATTGTTGGCCAAATGCCGGCGGCTTGTCAAGCAGAGGAATCAGGCGGCAATATCTCAGTTACTGAGACACCGCCCATCAGGCTATTTCTTGCTTGCCGGTGTCTTGTCCCCGAGTTACTTCCCAGACGCCATCGAACTTTACAAAGTAAGGTTCGACTGAGATGCCGGGGAAATTGCGGGTCAGAAGTTCTCCCGCGCGCAGCAGTTCCGAGCGATGATGGGAGGCTTCGGCGTCGCGGTCTCCTCGAAAATTGGCCAAGCCGCCGTAGGTGGCGCAGTCGGAATGGCTCATCACAAGCACGCGCTTGGTTTGGTGCAGGCGGATCGACATGCGGACTTGTTCAAGGATGAAATCCTGCTCAAAATCGTTGCGCGGGGAGGCGAGAGTCTTTGCGCCACCGGCGACGACGATCATATCGGGGCGCTCAATGGACTGATCTTTCAAGAACTTTCGAACAGCCAGGTTGATGCGGTGGTCGAAGCAGCACAGCACGGCTGCATCGGCAATGTAGGGGTCCGCGGGGGAGTCGAAGTCGAAGACTTTGCGCATGCGGTTTGATTGTAACTGCGTGGCCGCGGAGGCTTGAAATCCCTAAGCGCGCAACCGGCTGGAGGAGCGGCGGTCAAGCCCGCCGTCCCCCACTAGCCGCGTTTCTTTAGGTCACGTTTAGCGTCAGGAGAATCTGGTGCGATGCGTTCGTGGAAGCCGAGCCGGTGACGGTAATCGTGTATTGTCCGGCCGCGGTGCCTTGATTCGTGGCGACGTTACTGCTGCTGGAACCGCAAGCTGGCTGTAACAACAGCAGGCCGGCAAGCAGGCCGAGCGCGGCACCCGCGATCCAGCGGCGCCGTCTGCGTCCAGCACCGATCCCCAATCCAGCAAGGCTCAAGCCTCCAATCGGCAGCCAGGTGGCGTAGAACAACGACGTTCGGTGGAGCAGGCTCCCGCTATTCACGGGACGGGCGACAGTTTGAATGTTGAGCGTGGTTGTGCCCCATCCGGTGCCGTCAAGCGTGACAGTCGAGTTCGTGAAGGTTGGAGTGGAGGCAGTCACAATCGAAGGCGATGTACCGTCACTCATCGTGATGGTGCCATCGTAGGTCTTGGTCGGCGTGTTCTGGTCCGGCTTCAGCGTAATGACGAAGCTCGCAAGATTGCCGTTTTGCACGGTCAGAGTCGTGGGGCTTGACGCCATCGTGAAGTCGGCGATGTTGTCGGACTGGGCGGGGCAGTTGTTGTTGATGGGTCCGCCATTGACACTGAAGCTGCAGGAGACACTGATTGTCGCCGGGCTGGGCGGCGGGGCCGGAGGAGTTACCTGTACTTGCACCGCGGCCAGACCGCCGGCAGCCAAGGTTTCAATGAAGCAGGGGATCTTGTTGCCTCCGGGGGGCAATGCCGCGCAGGTTCCGATGCCGGTGAGGATGGTGGCAGTTGGAAGGATGGTGTAGCCGGTAGGAACCTGAGCGTAGAAGTTTATGTTCGTCGCCGGGTCGGGGCCATTATTCGTGATATTGAAGGTAAAAGTGCCTGTCTGCCCCGCGTTGACCGGGCTGGGATTCGGGCTGCCGGATGCGACGGAAACCACGACGTTGCTGCTGCTGCCGAGGACCGTCACGAAGGCATTGGGATTGGATCCCGCCAGATGAGGCTGGTAGGCATTCGCCGTGATCGGGAACCCTACAATCGCCGGGGGAGTGCAAGACGAACACGGGGTCGAAACGGTCGAGCCGGCAACATAGGTGTTGTTGCTGGAATCGACGGCGATGCCCGTACCCTGATCGAGCCCCGTTCCGCCGAGATAAGTGATGTAGTCTCCGGTCGTCAAAGTCGATGGCTGAACCAGCGCGACGAAGGCGTCACCATGGCCCTGATAGGTCTGGAGATAATTCGTGGTGTACGTGCCCGTGAAAGCGAAATTGATGGGCAGGTTGGGCGACGTCGTGTTGCCCGCCACATGCACCATTCCCACCGAATCGACGGCGATGGCATTGCCAACCGTTGAGTCGCCATCCGCCGAGGAACCGCCAATCCATGCGAAGTAGCCCAGCGGAAATACCGTGTTGGCTGCCGATTGATTGGTGATTTGGGCGATGTAAGCGCTCGTTCCAGAGGTGTCGTTATCGCCGAACGGAGGATTCGGTCCAAAGATGCAGAACCCGGTGCAGCTCCAGTCGGAAGAGTTGGTAGAGCCGGTCACATAGGCGGTGTCGGATGAATCGACGGCCACGGCAGTGCCGGTATCGGTTCCAGTGCCGCCGAGATATGTGGAGTAAAACGGCGCGATCCCCGGTTCGCCCTGGCTGGGATTCAGTTTGACCAGAATGCCGTCGGTGTTAGCCGGGTTCGTCAGCAGCGTGCAGGTGGTGACTCCCGGTTGATCGAGGCAGGGCTGGGTGGCATTCAGGATGGGGAACGGCGCGGGCATGCCGGTTCCGGTGAAGTTCTGCATGTTGGTTGTACCGGTGAAGTACATGTAGCCGCTGGAATCGACGGCCACGCTCCCGCCGACGGCAATCGTGCCATTCCCGCCGCCGAAGTAGGTGGAGTACAGCATGCTGGAGGTTCCGGTTCCGCCTGTGTAGAGCTTGCTGGCGAAGAACTGAGGCGGCCCGCCCGTCAGATTACAGCCGGTCGGCCCAGGAGGCCCAAATGGGCAGATCTGATAGCCGTAGGAATTGGAGGGGAAACCATTGCTCTGATCGTTGGTCGAGGTGGTTGTGCCGGTGAGGTAGGCGTCGCCGTTGTTGTCGGCGGCTACGCCGCTGACGATATCGCTTCCATTGCCTGCGAGATAGGTGGAGTAGTTGAACGTGAACACGCCGCTGGCATTGCTGAACTCAGTGACGAACCCGTGAGTCTGGCTTCCAGTGAAGCTGGCGGTCGGCTGGAAGGCGCTGGCGCTGGTGGGGAAATTCGTTGAAGTGGTGGTTCCGGCGACGTAGATATTCGCAGTCAGATCGACGGCGATTCCCCCCAGACTATCGATGCCCGATCCTCCGAGGTAGGTGGCATAGGTCAACTGCGGCGAAGCGGATGGATTGAGCACGGCGATGAAAATGTTCGTTGCGCCGGTGCCGCCGAGGCTTGCCTGGTACGCGTTAGAGGTTACGGGGAAGTTGCTGGAGGTGGTCGATCCGGCCAAATAGATGTTGTTGCTCTGATCCACCGCGACTTGCACGAGCGATTGCGTGCCGGTTCCGCCGAGATAAGTGGAGTAGCTCAGCGTGGGATCGATCACGAGTTCGCGCGAATGATCGTAAGGGCCGACGGTGAAACCGACTTTGTTCGCAGCGAGCAGGTGGAAGCTTCCGGGTATGTCGGTTCGGTTGGTGCTGGACTGTTCGCTCGCCTGCCGCTCGCTTGCCGACTGTTGCGTTGCTTGCTGCTGCGTTGCCTGCTGATAGATGTGCGGTGCGTGAAAGCGAACGTCGCCGCCGATCGTCGAGAGAACGAGATCGCCGTTATCGAGATGCGCGGACGCTCCCTGGAAGCTGAGAGCGATCTGGCCGACGTCGGCGCCGGGAGCGACGCGGAAGTCATATTCGAGATCCCGGTCGTTGCCGTAGTACACGAGATCAACACCGGGGTAAACGCCTTTATATTCGACCTGGCCGAATTGCGGAATATTGCGGCGCCATTTGGCCGGATTATTGCCGATGAAATAGTTGCTCTTGCCTGGCAGCGGTTGAGCGGCTTGCACAAGCGGAGCAGGCGCAGCGCCGTCGAGGCGCATGCGAATCACGCTGGACCCTGACGGTTGAGCCGCTAGCCGCGCCTTCATGCTATGACCGTTCGCTGCAGCTGGATTTTCGGCGTTAGCCGGGCGTTGAAGCTCCAGCACCGCTTCATTCGCGGTGAGGAAGAGTCCATAGCCCGCGCCGCGCGCCAGAAATTTGACCTGCGAATCGGTCTGGCCCTGGTTGGGCTCGAAGTAGAGCGGCAGGGACAAGGTCGAGGCGGAAATGGGCGCGTGCGCGGCGGATGAATGCAGCAGGGATTGATTGGCTGCTGAGTTTTGCGCGCTAGCTTTGACGAAATTGCCTGTGCCGAGGCGGAACGTCGTGCATGCAACCGCGAGTACGACCGCCGAAACGAGCGCTGCCTTCATCCACCAGATGCTTTTCGAATGTGTCACCGAATCTCCTGCCGACGCATGGTTATTCCAATTCACCGAACTCCTCCGAACTCCCAATCTTGTGGGGGTGAGAAAAATCAAAGGCGCACACCCCATGGAGCGACGCTCCACGAAGCGGATGCGCACCTGTTGTCAGAACTGGGTTTGAAGCAAATGAATACTTTTACATCCCAAGGATAAGCTGGTCAAGCCGAGTGGACGGTCTTGATTGCTCGGTGCCGCCTAATGAGAAGCGCGGAAGGGTCGGAATGGTTGCTAGGGGGTTGGGCTTTCGGCTCTGGGCTTTGGATCCTTGCCCCAGAAGATAGTAGTGATGTTCGTGAAGCAGCCCCCAGGCGTTCGTGTGGCGCTGGCCCAAAGCCGAGAGCCCAGAGCCGAAAGCCCAACCCCTACTTCTTCAACTCATCAATCTCGCGCTTCACGCGGGCATAGCGGGAGGCGATGGTGGCGAGATACACAATGTGGATGATCCAAGTGGCGGCGTAGGCGGCGAAAAGATAGGGATTCGTTGTCATCAGGCTGTCCTCCCGTGTCTCGGTTCGTCCATCCTTGGATCGTCCATCAACGAGCGCATGGCGTGCGCTTCATCGACTGCGCGCTGCAACTTCTCCAGGTGGAAACGCGACCAGCACACGAGAAATGCGAAACAGGAGAACGCCAGCCAGTTAAGCAGCAGGACGTGCATCATGCGCGGATCGATGGAGCCGCCTCCTCCCATGACGGGCTGCGGATGCTGCGTGCGGAAAAACCAGATGGAGAAGTAAACGAAGGGCACGCAGAGCGCGCCAAAAATTCCCATGGCCGCCGCTAAAATCGGCGTCTGGCTGCTGGCGGAGAAGCGGCGGAGCATCAGGTAGCTGACATAGATCAGCCAAACGATCAACGTCGAGGTGAGGCGCCAATCCCATGTCCACCAAATCCCCCACACAGGTCGAGCCCAGATGGGCCCAGTGACGAGATTGACCGTGAGGAAAACGACTCCGACTTCGGCCGAGACCAGCGCAACAATATCGGCAGTGGGGCAGCGTTTGATCAGGTAATAGACCGACGCGCCAAAATTGATGAAGAACAGTATGAATGCGGTCCAGGCCGACGGCACGTGATAGTAAAAAATGCGCTGCACGTTGCCCATGGTCTGCTCGGTGGGTGCGCCGTTCGGGCTCAGCGCCATGTACATGGCATACCACAGCAGAATGCCGGTGAGGATTACGAGGATGAGGAAGGCGATTTTCATAAGTAGCTTCGAGCTATGAGCTGTGAGCCTTCGAGCAACCAAGTTGTGAATTGCTAGCGGTGAGCCTCTGCTTGCTCATAGCTCACAGCTCACAGCTATTCTGCGTTCAGTACTGTTTCGAACAACAGCAAACAGCTCGTAGTAAACACCAGATCGTAGGTTGCAAGCAACACGAGCCAGAAGCGGGCGCTGGATTCGGCCGTCAAAATCGCCGTGGTGGCCTGCACCATGGCGAGAATGGCGGGGATCGAGATGGGGAACAACAGCAGCGGGAGCATGATTTCGCGGCTGCGCGTGCGGATCGACATGGCGGCGAAAAATGTTCCGTTGACCACCAGCGCCCATGTGCCCAGCGCCGCCACGACGAGCAATTGCCATGCGGGGCCAAGCGCGCGCAGCCGGTAAAACGCGATGAACAGTGGCGTCATGAGCGCTTCCAGCACGGAGACGAAAATAAAATTGCCCAGCACCTTGGCGACGAACAGCGAGTTCGCGGGCGCGGGCGAGACGCGGAAGGCATCCAGCACCTGATTCCGCAGTTCGCGTGCCCAGGTCTGGTTGAGAGCGACGACGGTAGCAAACAAAAACGCGACCCAGATGAGGCCTCCGGCAATCTGGCGCGATTCTTCGGCGGTCGGGTCGAACGAGAAGCTGAAGACCACGACCACGAGGAGTGAGAAAAAAGCATCGAATTGATGGCGTCTTTGGATCGCCATTCCAAGCGAAGGTCTTTGAGCAGAGTGGCGCGCGTGATGCCACGCACGATCTTCGGATACCCTCGGTTCGCGCGCGTTTTTTGCGCGCTAACCTGCACGGCAGTGCCGTTGGGATCGGAATCGTAGGTCGGGATCATGCGCCAGTCTCCGGCAGTTTCAAGTGGCACGTACGATCCACAATCTTCCCACCCTGCATCCAGACGAACTCGTCGGCAGCACCTTTGAGGAGCGATGCCTGGTGGGTGACGACGAAAATAGTCTTCCCTTGATCGCGCAGTCCGGCCAGCAGGCGAACCATGGCGCTGGCAGAGGTGAGATCGACGTTCGAAAAGGGCTCGTCGAGCAGGAGAATCTTTGGGTTGTTGAGCAGCGCGCGAGCGAGCGACATGCGCTGCCGCATGCCCTGCGAATACTGGCCTACCGGGCGCATGAGTTTGGGATCGAGTCCCACGGCGCGAATGACTTCAGCGCGTCGGTTATCGTCTTTGATCCCGTAGAGCCGGGCGAAGTAAGCCAGATTCTCTAGGCCGGTCATCTCGTCGTAAAGCAGCGACGGGTGTGCCATGTAGCCGACCTGGTGGCAGATATCCTTGAAGCACGTTGCGCCCAGGATCGTGATCTCGCCAGCCGAGGGATGATTCAGGCCGGCCAGCGTGCGCAGCAGAGTGGTCTTGCCGGCGCCATTGTCGCCGAGGATGGCATAGAGCTTGCCGCCGGCAAATTGCGCGGTAACGCCACGCAGAGCGGCGAAACGGCCGAACTGCTTGATCAGGTTCTTGACGGCGATAACGGGCGAGGTTTCAGTCAATCGCTTGGATTGTAATTGGCTAAGGCGCGGAACTCTAGCTGCTTTCGTAAGTTAGTTATGTACCAGTCGAGATTAGTTCGCCATCGCGCCGGATGCGGGACTCTGATTTTGCGTCATGCTCTTGCCGGGTTCGGCCGCCGGAGTTGCTCCCGGTTGGTCTTGCTGCGGCGCATACTTGGATGCGCACTTGGCCTGCAGCATCTTGGCGTGGAAGACGCCGTCGTGGCCAAAGCTGCCATCGGCCAAGGCTTGCGAATCGTCTTTGAACGTGTCCGGAGGGGCTTCTGTTCCGGTGTAAGAAACGGGCAGCGTTAATTCGTTTTCCTTCAGGACGAAGTCCACGCGCGTGCCCGAGCGCTTGATCGAGCCTGGCACTACGTTTCCAGCCACGCGCAGGCGCCTGGAATAGGCGTCGTTGCCCATCTTGTTCAGCTCTTTGATGGTGACGTAATAGCTCTTGCTGTCCTGCACGCCGGTGTAGGCGAGGTAGCCGAGCGAGATGATAATCAGAACGGTGACCGAGCCGAACTTCAAATATTTGGCGGTTTCGCTGGACATAAGACCTCTCACCCCTGCCTAAAATCTACGCGCTGGCCGGAGGGTGGTCAAGCTGAAGGTGGCGGCTGGCGTGCGCGCTCTTTAGGTATGAGTGATCGGTGGTACACTTCCGACGCTCAGGGTGGCCCGATAAAAATCCTGGCGTATGTTTCAGGGGATCAACATGAACAAGAAGATGTGGGGAGTTTTGGGAGGGATTTGTACGCTCGCGCTATGCGCTGTTTCGTCGGTGCCAGCGCGCGCTCAGACGTCGGAGGTTAAGGAAAAGCCGCCGATGTACTCGTACGTTTCGTTCTGGAATATTCCCCGGACACAATGGGGCGAGATGCAAAAGGCCGATGCGACCGACCAGGACATTCTGCAAAAGGCGCTGGCCAGCGGCACGCTCGTGGGATACGGAAACGATGTCAGCCTGGTTCATCAGCCCGATGGCTTCACCCACGACGAATGGTGGTCGTCGATGTCGATGGCGGGGTTGATGCATGTGCTGGAGGCGTTCTACAAATCCGGCAGCGCAGCGAGTCCTGTGCTGGCGAGCTCCACCAAACACGCCGATGCCATCATGGTGAGCCGGTATTACAACTGGCATTCCGGGTCGGTGAAGGAAGGCTATACGCACGGATCATCGTACAAATTGAAAGCGGATGCGCCGGACGACGCGGTCGCAACGCTCAGCAAGGACTTCATCGTCCCGCTGATGGAGAAGCTGATCGCCGATGGCACGCTTTCGGAATATGAAGTCGACACGCAGGCAATTCACACCGACGCGCCGGGCACGTTTTGGATTTTCTACATCATGCCGACCGCCGAAGGCCTGGATAAAGTGAACGCGGCGCTGGAGGCGGCTTTGAAAGCGAGTCCGTTTGCCGGTCCGGCGTTCGGGTCCATGGTCGATTTCACTGCGCACCGCGACGATCTGGTGCGTACGAATGCGACGTTTAAATAGCGGCAACTACAAATAGCGTCTGGATTTTCCTTCGGCCCGCGGGCGGTTTTGCAACTCCGTCGCTTGCGGGCCTCATTTCTGCTCCCCTTTTTCCAAATCGACCAACGAAATCTCACGAAGCTGCTGACAATCCTACCAGCGGCACAAGCCGAGCCCATCATTGAGGATGCGCTGCACCGCTATAGCGAGCAACGGCGCAAGGGATTCAAGGGCGGGAGCGCGTAAGGGTCATTCCAGGGCAATGCCTGGTAGTCGAGGACATCCCCTGCCTCGGGATTGAGCCGATCCGCGGCCTGATTGAGAATTGCAAGTTCGCGGACGGCAACAGTTTCGGCGCTGCGCCGCGGTCCCTGCCGTACCCGGCCCCAGGATCCATTCCAGAATAAAGTCTATTAATTTACTTGACATTATAGGCTGCCTGCTCTAATATCGGCACAGTTCCTTCCCGACCCGTACCGCTATCGCCTGGCGGTCGGGTCATTTTATTTTTCGGCTTCGGCGCCGGACTCGCGTTCGTAGGCTTTTTGCATGTAGCGGCGGGCTTCGTCGAGAGCGCCCTGGGTGTTGTCGTTGGTTTGCAGCGCCTGCCGGTATTCGTTGACGGCGCGCTCACGCTGGCCAGTGATATCGAAAATCTTCCCCAGTTGCAGGTGGCTCCAAACCTCGGTCCAACGCGGATCGCCGTCGCCGTTGAGGGATTCGCGGTAGGCATTGGCGGAAGACTGATAATTCTTTTGCAGGTAGAAGACCTCGGCGATGCGGTAGTGCGCCAGCGAGCTGTTCTTATTGAGTTCCAGAGCTTTGTTGAACTCGCTGAGAGCGCCTGCCAGGTCGCCTTGCTGAGTAAGGCCCTGCCCGCGCACCAGAGAGGCGCGCAGCTTGATCTCCTTCGAGTTTGTCAGCACGTGATTATCGGGATCAACCGAAATCCGGCGCGGCCGGCCGAAGGTCTCCACGGAAAACGGCGAATCGGTGCCGACCACTTCAATGTGTTTCTCTTCGGTTCTGCCGTCGGTATCGATTCGCAGGATCACCGGCATGCGGAAAAGATCGAGGTCCTGCGTGATGGCGCCCACGATGCGGAAGCCTTTGTTACTCCCCAGCCGGTAGACCGTGTACTTGGTTTTGAACTCGGGTGCGCTGGTCGAATCCATCCATTGCGAAAAGAACCAGGTGAGCCTTTCCCCAGCGTCCTTTTCGACAATCTTGCGGAACTCGTCCGTAGTCGCAGGTTTGCCCGCATATTGCGTGGCGAAATCGCGCATCACCTTCAGGTACTTGGTTTCGCCGAGAACGTAGCGCAGCATGTGGAGAATCATGGCGCCTTTATCGGTGACTAGAGATTGGAATTCGGGCGAAAAGTAATCGAGTTTGTCGGCGCTGGAAAGCGGAACGCTGTCGTAGGCGAGCGCGCCCACCGACATATCTTTCACCGTATCGTCGAGCGCGGCCGATCCGGCCGCAGCCTCCACGTAGCGGGCTTCCGCGTAGCGCGCGAAGCCATCGCTGATCCACCAATCGTTCTTCGTTGCCGGACTCACCGACACTCCCCACCACTGATGGGCGATGGTGTTGGCCAGCAGCCGATAGTTGACCTTCTCGCTGATGGCGCGGCTGGCCAGCGCTGCGATCTCCGGAGCGTAGGCCGAGGGCACCGTGTCGTCGGGAATCTCGACCACCTGTAACCGCGACGATGGAGCGTTGCCATACTGGGTTACGAAGAAGGTGAACTCCTTCACCGCGGTCGAAGCGTAATCGGCGGCCACGTCGTGGTGCGTGGGTTTGAAAAAGACGTGCAAGTCGATGCCAGCTTCGTCGCTTTTGAATTCTTCAAACGTGCCGGCGATGATAGTGCCGGGGAAACTCGGCTTGTTCCAGGCGAAGGTGTAAGTCTTGCTATTGGCCACTTCGGCCTTTTTCGCGATAACCGCTGTCACCGGTGCCGCTTCGCTCCCGCTGCCGATCGCGATCATGTGGGCCGGGACGGTCACGCTGATGGTCGAAGTAAAACGGTTGGCGCCATATCCGGCAACCGGGAACCACAATCCGGAGTAGAGAAGATAGCTGGTATCGGGCCCAATGTAGGCCAGCTTGAGACCCTGCACCGGGCTGTCGTCCGAATTTTCGAGCGTGCCTTCGTAGTCGAAGGTAAATGTAGTTTTCTCGCCTTTTGTTAGGCTGGAGTTGAGGCCGAAGCGGATGCTCGAATCCTGCGTCACGCGTTCCGGAGTCAGCGGCTTGTTGTTGGCGTCGACCAGTTTGGTGACCCGCAGCGCGTTATTGAGCTGAAACGTGACTAGGTTCAGATCTTCCAGAGCCGTGACTTTGACGACTGCGTGCGCGTTCAGGTGGTGAGTCTCAGGCAGGAGTTCGACCGCGATCTGATAATCGTCCACGTGCAGGCGCGCTTTTTCGGCCGCCTGCGCCGCGCCGGCTGCCACTACCAAAATCAGAGCAAAATAAAAAGCGCCGCGCACCCGACACGCCGGTCGAGAGTAAGAAAGCATTCGAAAGGTCTCCTGGGACTCACGAAAATCTGGGCTCGCGCAATCTGTATGATGTTGATTTTCCCGCAAAAGATGCTGATGCCACAAGGGCAGGGATCGTTGTTTGTCGGCGAGGCCTGCCCGGGAGATCGTTCCCCGCTCAAAAACCGGCCAGGCAAGAGGCTTTTCTCGTTATGCGAATCGGTCGCCTGATCTCTTCCTCTGTGGAAAACAAAGTCTTAGCCTGGTAAAAGCCCTGCACAAACCCGCCTTGCGCTTCTTCCCGCTTTGGGAGCCAGCCTGCCAGCTCATTCAAAACAATCTTCCCAAAACTGAATTCCTGCTGGCTCCGCGGTTGCACTTTACAGCCGCGGATCTTTGAATCCCGCGTCTGGCCTTGGGTTTTAGCGGTTCTAGCACCTTCACTGGCTAGATGCGTGACAAAGTCACAGGAGATTACCCTTGCTCACTTTGCAGTTGCTCGTCTGTACTCTGATCGGAGTCTTCGTGATCCTTCTTCCCAGCGCGGCGCTAGCGCAAATCTACCGGCACAACGACATGCTTCGGGAAGCGGAAGTGGCCACCGGCTCTTCGTCGAGCTATGAGCTATCCGCCAGTCCTGCGGCCCCGCTGCCGAATGCGCCCGCTCCGCAGAAAAAGTCCGTGATCGACAAGAAGTTTATCGCGGTGATGGTCGGGCTCGGCGGGGCCGAGAGTGTGCGCATTGCCACGCACAAGCTTGTGCTCGATCACGAGCTAGCCGCCGGCGCTCCCTGGGTGACGAGCGTTCCGCCTAACTCGCATGTAGTCTTCAAGTTTTCCGGGATATACGCGGCCGAGTTGCTGGCCGCCTACGAACTTAAGAAACCGCACTCCTGGTTGCCCGGCGACCGCGTGATAAGAAAGCTGTGGTGGATGTATCCTGCCACAATGGCGCCCGCCCATGTGGCGAATGCCATCCGCAGCATTCACACGCAGCCGCCAGCGTGCGCAGCGAGCGAGTGCCAATAGCCGTGTGCGAATAGCGGAGTCCCAGCAGCCTAGTGTCAATAGCCACCACCTGGTTTTGTTGATATCCCTATAGCCCTGTCATGTTGAGCGGAGCCGGGGTGAAGCCCCGGCGGAGTCGAAACATCCCTGTCTGTCCTATGCACCGATTTTCTCGAAATGATGCCCGGACCCGGTTGGCTCACAGGAGTAAGTCACATTCGTTCCGTAAGCATGCTCATGATGAGGCCTGCGGCGCGCTCCGCGGGCCCTTCGGAGGCATCTCCCGCTGCACAACGTTCACTGCCAGCCATCTTCAGCTTGCCGCGCACGGACTGCAATCCGCGAATCATCGTCTCTCTCGTGGGCCCTTCGGGAATGATTTCGGCTAACTCGGCAGCTACGTTTTCCGCTGTGAAATTGTGCTGCACCAGCTCGGGGACGACTTGCTCTCCGGCAATCAGGTTGACCATCGCATAATAGGGAACCTTCACGCGCGGCTTGCCCAGCGCATAAGTGATCGGCGAAACGCGATACACCATAACAAACGGAGTTTGCATGAGCGCGGCTTCGACCGTGGCCGTCCCACTGGCGACGATGGCGGCGCGCGAGTGTCGAAACGCAGGCAGCGCATCGGAGACAAGATGAATGTTTCGTAGGGACGCAGCTTGCCGCGTCTCCATTCCAGCAGTCGCTGCACGGGAGATCGCTGAATCGTGGGGCCGTGAACCTTGAGTTGCTGCTTCGTGATTTTGGGTGGCGCAGCGCTTTAGCGCTGCGGTAGGCCTGCCATCCTTGTTAGCGGCTTCAGCCGTTGAGGTGCCCAGGTTGGCGTCGTCGAGTAGATCTTCAATAAATGATGCCTCCAGCGTGCGCGCCACGGGAAGCAGAAACTCATAGTCGGGGCCGAGTAACTTGGCCGCCCCCAGAATCGCCGGTAGATTCATCCTGACTTCTTTGCGGCGGCTGCCCGGCATCAGCGTGATCCACTGCTTCGCGGGATCGAGTGCGTACTGTGCGGCATACTCCGCGCGAGAAATTGCTGGCAGCGGCAGATCGGCCAGTGGATGCCCGACGAAAGTCGCATCGACTCCGCGGTCGCGATAGAACTTTTCTTCAAACGGAAAAATAACCAGAGCTTTGTTGATGTACTTGCGCAGAAGTTTCACGCGTCCCTGCCGCCATGCCCAGAATTGCGGGCAGACGTAATAAGCCACCGGGATGCCCCTTTTGCGCATCTGCCGGGCGACTCGCCAATTGAAGGCAGGCGCATCGATGACGATAGCGAGCGCGGGGCGCTGCTTATCCGCAGCGCGAATCAGCTTCTTGTAGAGCCCGAGAATTTTCGGCAGATGACTGAAAATTTCCGTAATGCCGACGACAGCGAGGTCTTTGGCATCGACGACAATGTCGCACCCGGCAGCCCGCATGCGCTCCCCACCCGCCCCGAAGAATGTGAGCGATGGATCGCGCCGCCGCAGGGCCTCGATGAGCTGCGCGCCATACATTTCACCGGAAGCCTCCCCGGCGGAGATGAGGATTTGCACGTTGGTATTGTAGAGGAGGGGTGCGTAACACTGAGCTATAACGTTCCTCTTGCCGTTGGTCTTCAGTCGTCCGCGCCAACCGTCGATTGTGCGTTTGCGGGCGAGGTCGCCCGCTCCACTCCGATTTCCTGATCCTTATATTGCAGCTGATAGAGCTTGTAGTAAATGCCGCGCTGGGCTAGTAACTGCTGATGCGTGCCCATTTCGCGCACCTGCCCTTTGTGCATAACGATAATCTTGTCGGCGCGCTGAATGGTCGAGAGGCGATGCGCGATGATCAGCGACGTGCGTCCTTCGACCATGCGGTTGAGCGCGTCGCGCACGCGGAATTCGGTTTCGGTATCGACGCTGGATGTGGCTTCGTCGAGGATCAGAATCTTGGGATCGTGCGCCAAGGCGCGCGCAAACGAGATGAGCTGCTTCTGGCCGGTCGAAAGCGTGGAGCCGCGCTCCTGCACCTCTTCCTTGAAGCCTCCCGGCAACGTTCGGATGAAGTCGGCGAGATTCACATCTTCAGCGGCTTGGGCTACATCTTCATCCTGAATGCGCGCGGTGCCGAGCCGTATGTTGCCTTCGATCGTGCCGGTGAAAAGAAAAGGGTCCTGAAGCACGACGCCGATGCGGCAGCGCAACTCGTCGAGATCCATTTCCTTGATATCAACGCCGTCGATGCGGATTGCGCCCTGCTGCACGTCGTAGAAGCGCATGAGCAGCGAGATGAGGGTGGTTTTTCCCGCACCTGTGTGCCCGACAACGGCAACGGTCTCGCCCGGTTCTATGGAGAAACTCACGTCGCGGAGAACCCAATCGGGAGCAGAATCGCTTTCTGCTTTGTCTCCGTTGGGATTCAATGGCGAATCGCTCTTAGCTTCCGTGGGCACATTTCGATACGAGAACCACACATGATCGAACTCAATGCGGCCCGGGCCTGTCGCTTTCTTGGTGACGGCGGGCGATGTGATTTCCACTTTGGTATCTAGCAGTTTGAATACGCGTTCGCCCGCGGCCATCGCTCCCTGCAGGATGTTGTACTTCTCGCTCAAATCCTGAATGGGCCGGAAGAAGCGCTGCGCGTATTGCATGAAGGCAACAAGCACGCCGATTGTGGCCACGCCTCGGATCACGCCTCCGCCGCCAAACCAGATGATGCTGGCGATGGCGATCGACGACAGAATTTCGACCACGGGATAATAAGTCGCGTAGGCGAGAATCGCGTCTTTGTACGCCTCCATGTGTGAGGCGTTGATCTTGGAGAACTGATCGTGCGCGCGCTTCTCGCGGTTGAACAGTTGCAGCACGAGCATGCCCGAAACGGCTTCCTGCAGGAACGAATTGATGCGCGCGATGGCGGTGCGGATGCGCCGGTAGGAATCGCGAACCTTGTCGCGGAAGATCTTAGTCACATACACGATCAGCGGCAGCACCGCGAACGTGACCAGAGCCAGCTTCCAGTTCATGCGGAGCATGATAATGAGAATGCCGGCTGAGTACGAACACGTCCTCGAAAATGGAGACCACGCCGGCCGTGAACATCTCGTTGAGTGCATCGACGTCCGTGGTGACGCGCGTGACCAGGCGGCCGACGGGGTTCTTATCGTAGAAGGCAATGTGCATGTGCTGCAGGTGGCGGAAAATCTGGCTGCGTAGGTCGAACATCACCTTTTGCCCGGTCCACTGCATCAGGTATGTCTGGATGAATTCAAAGACAAAAGTGAGAAGCAGCAGGCCGATGTAGAGGCCGCCAATCTGGGCGATACCGGTCAAAGGCGCGCTGCTCAGGCGATCTCCGATCCAGGAGTGCGAGTGGGCAGTCTTGGTGAGGTACTTGTCGATGGCAATTTTGGTGAGGAGCGGCCCCAGCACGTCGGCGAACGACTTGAGAATGATCGCCGCCAGCGCGACCAATACGTGCCACTTGTAGGGGCGCAAATAACGCAGCAGCCGCCGCATCAGACGGGCGTCGTAGGCTTTACCTAGTATTTCCTCTTCCTGGGCCATGCTTTGTCGGGAACCGCGCTCTGCCTGTGCGGAGCGGCACTCTATCCCTAAAGGTTACCTTATATAGATAGCTGAACGGGTGCAGCGGATGGAAAAGGTTTGGCCCGTGAGAAGCAATGACAAGTCGTCCCCGGCGGCGGGCCGGCGGCGCTGAACTGGACGGACCATGCTGAACACGACCTTGTGATTCCCGTCACCGCGCTGGGTGCGAGTTTTGCCTACATTGCCGCATATCTTTGTGCCCCGGAGAAGCAAGAGAAGGAGCCGCCATGACCGCACCAGATAAGCCGCAGAGCAGTATCACGACGCAAAAAAAAGAGACGATCGAGGAGCGTGGTTTCAAGGCTCTCCTCAGGAGTGCGCGGACGCGTTGCGACCCGGTAGCTCGCCGTGGCGTCTGATATTACTGGGCGCTCCTGGTGTGGGCAAAGGCACGCAGGCCTATCTGCTGAACCAGCGCCTCAAGGCCTGTCATCTCTCCACGGGCGATTTGTTCCGCGCCGCCTCCAAGCAGAACGAGTGTGATCTGACCCCGGCAATGAAATCGGCGATGGACGTCATGCGCCGCGGCGAACTTGTGCCGGACGCCACCGTCTGGGAGATGGTGCGCGAGCGCGCAGCCTGCATCCGGTGCGCGGGTGGATTTGTGCTCGATGGCTTCCCGCGCACACTTGGCCAGGCGAACTCGCTAAAGCAGCTGATGGAAGGCGAGAAAATTCCGCTTACGGCGGTCGTGAATTATGAATTGCCGCTGGCGGAAATCGTGGCGCGCCTCAGCGGGCGGCGCACCTGTGAGAAATGTAAGGCGGTGTTCCATATCACGGGACAGCCGCCCAAGGTTGAAGGCGTCTGCGACCGCTGCAGCGGGCAGCTCTTCCAGCGTGAAGACGATCGTCCGGAATCGATTACGGTGCGCATGCAAGCCTATGACCGCAGCACCGCGCCATTGATCGAGTTCTACCGGTCGCTCGGCTTGCTGCTGCCAATCGCGGCCACGGGATCGCCCGACGAGATCTGCGCCCGCACCATCGCAGCACTTGTTGCGCGCACCGGAGTGGCGCTGAGCGCCTAGCAGGCTGCAGGGAAATCTTCAGAGTTGGCCACGAACGGGAAGGGCACGAGTTCCATTCGTGCCGCAAGTGGTGCCAAATCAACCGCGGCTTCTAGCCGCTGAGGGATTGTTGGGCACCGCGAAACGACTTTTCCCCGGCCTTCTAGGGCTTTCTCGAAGCAGGCGCGCGGGAACGAACCTTTCGGCCATCTCCAGCCTGAGTCTTTCCCGATGAAGGCGAGTCGCCCGAGCCCGAAGGTGCGCCGTCCTTCTTCTGCTTTTGTGGTTCCGTCTTTATTTGCGGCCGGCCGGTTGCCATCCTGGGGCTTGCCGCACGAGGGGCAAACCACTTCGGCGTTGTGATGCTCCATTTCGTGCAGGAAGTTTGACAGCGCCTGACCGCAGTGCTGGCAGAGGGAGTCGAGGTTGCGTTGCTGGCCGTCTGGTCGCTTGTCATTTTGTTACTTGTCATCTTGCGGATTCCGCTCCTCAACCTATTCTAGGGCGACTGTTTCGCATGCGAGACTGCGTCGCGACCATACAATGGAACGTGCCGTCGGGCCTGTACATCTCGGTGCCTTTCTGCCGGACCAAGTGCAGCTACTGCAACTTTGCCTCCGACGTGTTCTCGAAGTCGGCGTTTGAGAACTATGTCGCCCGCGTGATCGAGGATATCGCCCGGTCGCGCGAAACAGCTTCGGGACTTGGATGCTCGCTGGATGAAAGCGTTGACTCAATTTATTTGGGTGGAGGGACGCCATCGATCCTCGACGGCGCACAGTTGTTGCGTATCTTCAAAGCGGTGCGCGACCAGTTTGCCGTAACACGCGATGCCGAAATCACGGTGGAGTGCGCGCCGGGGACGCTGACTTCCGCCTTGATCGAAACTTTGCAGCAATGCGGTGTGAATCGCGTGAGTCTTGGCGTGCAGTCGTTTGTGGATCAGGAAGCGCGAGCGGTTGGCCGGTTGCACAAGCGCTCCACGGTGATCGAGGAAGTCGCGAGATTGCGCGCGGCCGGCGTCGAGGCCATCAACATCGATTTGATCGCGGGGTTGCCGCACCAGACTGAGGAGAGTTGGAAGTTTCTCACTGGCGGAAACGGTTGCGCTCGGCGCGCCCACGCCAGCGTCTACATGCTTGAGGTTGATGAAGACTCGCGTTTGGGCCGGGAACTGATTGCCGGGGGCACGCGCTACCACGCGCATTTCGTTCCCGACGAAGATGCGACCGCGGATTTTTATCAGCGGGCGTGCGAAACACTGAATGCGGCTGGCATTGCGCAGTATGAGATTTCCAATTTTGCGCGGGCGGGGGCGGAGTCGCGCCACAATTTGAAGTACTGGACGCGGCAGCCGTATATCGGCTTCGGCGTGGATGCGCACTCGATGCTGCCGATGCATGGGTTGCCAGGGCCTGGGCCGCCGAGAGCTTGGAATGACCTCAGCGGAATCGGGCGAGCGCAGCGAGGCAATCAGCGCTTGCGACACCGGATTCGCTCGATGCGTACATGAATCGCGTCCCGCACACGGTGACGCCGGTATCCCACACATGCTGCGATCGAAGAAAGCTTCTTCCTGGGCCTGCGGCTGAATCGTGGCGTCGATTTGGGGGGATTGCGGACCGAATTCAGCGCCGAGGCCGTTGCTGCGTTTGAGCCGGCGATTGAAGAGTGCGAGCGGGAAGGACTGATCGAAAAGAAGGACGCTGCTGTGCGTCTTACCGCCGTGGGCGTCTGTTATCGAATGAGGTGTTCGCCAGATTTCTGGGCTCGGAGTCCTCGGAAGAAAACCGCAGCGGCGACTTACAAGCCAGAGACAAAACAAAAGTGGGAACCGGCCACGTGAATCCACGTTAAAGTGGCCGATTAAAGCCGTTCGGCGATATGGCCTATCCGGTTCCCACCATGTTTGACGCCTTCGAGAACGCAACCCTCCAGATGCAGGGCTCGGATGGCAAGGCCTCAATGCCTGCTTCACCCGACGCGGCCCACGCAATCCGGAATTGCGCCCGCTGTGAACCGTGCTGCACATCCAGGAGTCCGCCGGCGCAAATCTTGGCATGCACTCCCAACAGCACGGCGCCGCTCTGGCTCACGTTTTTTACCCGTACGACCTCCGCGAACGGGTGTGCCATCCGGTCAACCCCCCAGATGTGCACCGGAAATTCCACTCGAAGCCTCGGCTCTTTGCGCCGGTCCATGCTTGCTAATCCGATTCGGATCATAGGACGAAGTGCTTGAGCGCGAAAGATCGCGTTGGTTATTTCCGGGTGGTTACCAGCGGGAAGTTAAGAAACGATAAAACGGAGAATACAAAGAGGCAGTGCGTATCTGTAAAGTCTGAGAGCCGAGAGCCGAAAGCCGAAAGCCGAAAGCCTAGAGCCCAAAGCCTAATTTTTCCACGCGCACGAACCCGGGCCGTCGGGATTGCCGCACGATCCGCAGGGGCCAGCGGGCATGGTCGCGGCTGGACCGCCCTTCGCAGACACCGCGAACACCGAGAGCTTCGGATCGAGCTTCCTGCTTTCGCACTTGGGGCAGGCGGCTTTGTCTTTGCCATAGACGAGAGCTTCGAACTGGTGCTGGCATTCCTTGCAGACGTACTCGAAGATGGGCATGAAGGCTCCGTGAGAAGATTGTTCTTCCATTTAAAATCAGGACGTGGGTATTCCGCAATCTCCCGAGAATACATCGCCCTTCGTGCCGCGCCGTTTTTTGCGCGGTGGGCACGTGCAGACCGTCGCGAGCTTTCTAATGCGGCGACGGGTGCAACTGCCCGCGCCGGAGGACCGGCTGGTTGAGGTGGCTCCCGGCGTTCAGGTGCTCTGCCATTGCCATTGGCAGCCGGATCGAACCAAAGCGCTAACGATCATCGTCGTGCACGGGCTGGAAGGGTCGAGCGATTCGCAATACGCGCGCGGCATTGCCGCCAAGGGGCTGCGGGCGGGAATGAATGTCATCCGCTACAACCAGCGTAACTGCGGCGGGACCGAAGCGCTTGCGCCGGTCCTCTACCACTCGGGCCTGTCGGGCGACATTGCGGCGGTGGCGCAGGATCTGATCGCGCGCGATGGCATTTCCCGGATGGCGCTGGTGGGTTTTTCCATGGGCGGCAATCTAGTGTTGAAACTGGCGGGTGAGTGGGGAACGCAAGCGCCGCCCGAATTTCGAGCGGTCGCGGCGTGTTGTCCGGCATTGGATTTAGCAATGTCTGCCGATACTTTGCATGAGCCGGTGAACCAGGATCTACGAGACTTATTTTTTGTGGGCGTTGCGTCGGAGGATGCTCTACAAGGCTCGTCTGTTTCCGGAGCACTTTGATCCCAAGCGGCTGCGCGGCATCCGCAGCCTGCGTGAGTTCGACGACAAAATAACGGCCTACTATTGCGGATTCACCGGTGTGAACGATTACTATGATCGGGCATCCGCGGCGCACGTGGTTGGGCAGATTGCCGTTCCAACGCTGGTTTTGCATTCGGCGAACGACCCGTTCATCCGCATTAGTGCAGAGACGCGGAAGAAATTTCTCGCCAACCCGAACATCACCTTCATCGAACCCGAGGATGGCGGCCATTGCGCGTTTATTGGTGTGCCAAACGGCGCGCTCTCTGATGGCGAAGTTGATGGGGATGGGGAGGGTAGTGCTGGCGAAGACGATGGTTATTGGGCCGAAAGCACAATCGTGAACTTCCTGCGCAAATTCTGAGAGCTGCCAAATTTTCCTCGATGGGTGCCAATTTCTAATGGACGCCGATTACTCGATCGAGCTGGGACGCGAAGATCCGGTGCTGGATTTTCCCTGGACCGATCCGTCGGGGAAGCTCGTGTATTTCGATTTGAAGCGGCATCCCGAACTGATCGCGAAGGTCGAAGAGGCGGAGAAGTTCCCGGAGCTGGCGGACTTTCTGCTCAAAGTGAACTCGGCGCGCAGCGCGTTCGAGAGCGTGAAGTGCGATGTGTGGGCGACGACCGAGCTAAGCGCGGAGGAAGAGATTTTCAATGCGTCGCACAAGTTCGCTAGCTATGTTGATCTGGTCTTTTTGGATGTTGGACAGCGTCTCTCTCTTTCTCGCCATGAAGGCTTCGCTCGGAGACTGACGGAACTGTTGCGCCGCGCGCCGGAGATCGGCGCGTCGGCCGAGATTTGCGTGCGGCGATGCTTCTTCGGTGACGGGGAAGAAATTCGGGAGGGGTTCTATTTCACGATGTACGTAAATGGTTACGCCAGCGATGCAACAGCAGCGCGACAGAGTTGGGTGATCGGGTTCAAGTTAGTGCAAAGTGCAATGATGCAACTGTCGACGCAACCGTAATAAGCTCCGCAACGCTAGAACCAATCTGGCCTCTAGTTTCCGCCCGGCGCGTTCTTCACTTCCTTCAGCAATTCCTCCGGCGTCCAGCTGTTGCCGTGGTACCAGCGGTAGAGTTTGCCGTTGCCGTCGATGATGGCCGTGCTCAGCGAGTGCGTGATCGCTCCATTTTGCGCCCCATCTTTCTCCTTCCACACGGAAAGCGCGAAGAAATGGCCGATCGCGTCGAGGTCCTTCGGATGCGGCGAAAGAAACTCCCAGTGGGGAAACAGGTCGGCTGCAGGGATTGACGTTGTCGAAAGGGCATAGTGGCGCAGGACCGTGGGCGTGTCGAACTGCGGGTCGAAAGAAATGCTGAGCAAATGCGTATGGCCATATGCCGCTGGATCCTGCTTCAAGGCCTTTTCAATCTCGCGAAAATTATTGGTCATGCGCGGGCAGAAATCCGGCATCGGGCAGCGCGTATAGATAAACGTCAGCAAGACCACCTGGCCTTTGTATTGAGCGAGGTGTACGCGTTTGCCATCCTGATTGGTGAAGGCGAAGTCTGGAACGGGTGTGCCTTCGACCGGGATCTGCAACTCGCTCAGCGGCGCGGCTGCGTCAGCGGGAGCCTGCCCTGTGACCTGGATATCTTCGAGCCACGATTCTGTGGGGGTGACGACGAGCGTCGCTTTGATTCGCTGGCCGATCTGCGAGTGGTCGAGCGCGGCGGGATCTTTGACGGCAAAGGGCATGGTCATACCCTTCATCAAGTTTGGAATATCTTCATGCCGGACGATGAGTTGATGCGCGGAGCGGTCAATGGCAATGATTTCGCCCGTGAACGGATAGCGGCGCGGTGCGTGGGGAGAATGACATGCAGCAGCAAATGCGAGAGTTACCAACAGCAAAACGGTCAGCGTCTTCTGCTTGTTCGATCGCAACTTATTGCCCGTTAAATCCGCTCGGCCGTTTTCCATCATGCTCTATGTTTTACTCCCGGAATCATTCCATCACGATTTAGTGAACGCAGAAAGGTCTCTTGTCACAGAGAGATGGTTTACCAATTCGTTGCGTCAGCATCGGTCGCCGTGTCCATCATCCTGCCGGTTGCGAAATTCTCGCGCGCAGCGTGAGGCGCAGCGATTTCCAGTCGATCCGCGTGCGCAGCATTGACAGGATCAACATGAATACGCAAATCTCAACCAAGCCTCGCGAGGCAGTCGCGATGCCTACGGCGCGCTTGGGGAGGATCGAAAAGCGTCCGTAGACAAACTCGATGTGCACCCAGTAAACGAGCAGGGAAGCCTGGCCGAGTTGGATAAGCGGGCTGAATCCTAAGATGCCCGCACCACCCGTCGCAAGGCCCCAACGGCACCACGCGTAAACCAGGGATGCGATCAGAAGAAGCATGCCAACGCGCATCATGAAAAAGTTGGGACTGGTGTGCCAGTAGTCGTATGTGGAGTAGAGCTGGAACGAAGAATGATCGAACTGGCGAGCGGCCAATATGGCGGCCGCGCCAATGGCCGCAAACCAAGCCAGAGTTTGTGCGGTGCGTTCGCGCGCCCAGTCGCTAAACAGAATCGCGCCGGCGGCAAGGCCGGCGAAAGCGAAGCCCGCCCAGGGAAACATGCAGAACAGCCAGGGTTGCGGCGCTCCGAGGTTATGGCAGGCGTCGATGTAGGACTCGATCTCCCAGGGAAGCCACCTTAGCCGCCAGGTTGTATACAGCGGCGGTGTGAGCAGAGCGATCAGAACGACGGCAGCAATCGCGGCGACTACAAGCGCGCGGACTGGCGGGTTCGTGCCTGGGCCGACTCCGCTCGACTTTGCTGCACTGGAGTTCCCTCCGCCAGCGCTCGATGTGCGCGCGGGTGCCACGCGCAGCACCAGGCCGTAGAGCAAGGCCATCAGGATCATCGAAAGCCCGATGACGTTGAGAATGTCTACGCGAAATAAGTCGGTCCATGGGGCCCAGCCCCAGGCGATCAGGTACTCCTGCAGGCGGAAGAGCAGGCCAAAGCCGACGATCTCGGCTCCACGTCGAACCATGGTGCGCGTGAGTTGGCCGGCGCTGGCGTCCTTTCGAACCAGTTTACCGGCGACCAATGCAAACGAAATTCCAGCAAGAAAAAGAAATAGAGGCGCGGGCAATGTGCCCAGGCGCTGAGAATACTCAAGGAACAGGCCCTTTCGCGCTTCGCCGCCGAGCCACGAATCGTAGCAGTGCGTCTGGAACATGAGCACGCAGGCGAGGCCACGCATCCAGTCGATCCATGCAAGGCGGGAAGATGGGGCCGAGGTCACGGGCGAAAGTGTAACGCGCGTGACGGCCTCCGGCCAAGGAAAAGTGATGTGTGCTGCTCCTGAGCCTTGCTTGGGAGTGTCCGAATTACCTTTTCTTCACCACGGAGTCACAGAGTCACGGAGAAACCTCAAAACGCAAAAAACAGCAGGGGAGGTTTTGCCGAATACGCGGTTTTCTCTGTGTTCCCGTGACTCCGTGGTGGAAGTTAAACTAGGACGCTACCCATAGGCTTTGTGCCTTAGGCCTTGCTTTGGCCGACGTGCTAGCATTTCGTCAGAGCAGTCGACTTATCCTGAAACTCGCCGTGAAACTTCGCTTACATGTCGGCGTTGTCGTTGCCAGCCTGCTGTTGGCTGCGTGCTTCCCCACTGCCGCGTTCGCAAAAGACGAGCCCAAGTGGATTGAAATCCACACGGCGCATTTTTCCGTCCTGACCGATGCCGGAGAAAAACGCGGCCGCGAAGTTGCCCTGCGCCTGGAGCAGATGCGCGCGGCCTTCGGCCAGCTCTTGCTGAAGGATAAGTTGAAGATGCCGATTCCCGTGACGGTGATCGCGTTCAAGAGCGACAACCAGTATGGCGAGATCGCGCCCGCAAAGCAGACTTTCGCGGGCGGGTTTTACGTTCCGGGCTACGACCGCGTTTACATCGGGCTGAATCTTTTTCAAAGCGAGCCCTGGCGGGCGGTTGCGCATTCATTGGGGCATTACTTCCTGAACTTCAACTATCCGCCCACGCAGGGGTGGTTCGACGAAGGGATGGCCGAGTATTTCGGCGCGGTTCAGATCGGTAAGGAAGTGAACCTCGGCGGCGACCCTGAACTTGCGCCGGAATGGCATGAAGACATCTTCGACAACATGGTGCGCGATCCGAATGTGCCGCAGTCGCTGACGCAGTTAGTAAGTTCGCCCGTGTGGATCGGGATGGTCAACCTGTTCAACATGAAGCACGACGGGTCCGGCCTGCGGGAAGGCTCGCACAACACCCTGTATTATGCGCAGTCGTGGGTCATTGTGCATTACCTGATCAACAAGAAGAAGATGCCGGAAGTGGGAACTTACTTCGATCTTGTGTTGAATCAAAAGGTGCCGGTGGAAAAAGCGATTGTGCAGGCCTTCGACATGACACCAGCCCAGATGGAAGAAGCGGTTCGAACGTATTTCAATTCCATGGGCAATCTGGGCGTTGCGCTCGATCAGTCGAAGAAACCGGTTGCGGACCCGGACTATATCATGCAACCCGATCATTTTCCGGTTGCGATCGCAAACGACGATCTCGGAGCGGCGGTGACTCCGGTTGCGGAGCCCGATGCGAAAGCCATGATCAACGACATGATGGCGCGCGTTCCCGAGCATCGCGATCGGGCCTTGCGCGATTTGCAGGCGATGACCGGGGCTCCGAAGGATAACGAGGCCGCCCACCGCGGGCTGGCGCGCGACCACATCCAGCGGAAACTCTTCGACGCGGCCTCGGAGGAACTTGACAAGGCGGCCGAACTCGATCCGCGCGATCCCTGGATTTGGTATTACCGGTCGGTATTGAAGTACCGCAAGTCGCAGGCGGCGGCGCAGGAAATGCAGGGTCTGGCCAACATGATGCAGGATCTGCGGGCGGTAACGGATTGGTATCCGGATATGGCCGACGCTTATAACCTGCTGGGCATGGCGCGTGTGGAAGGTGGCGGCATCAACTCCGCTCTGGAGGCGCAACGACAGGCAATTGCCTTGGCCCCGCGAAATGTCGAATATCAATTTAACCTTGGCCAGATTTACGTGGCCGCAAAGAAATGGGAACAGGCGCGCGAGATATTTACGCGATTGAAGGAAAGCCCGGATCGCCAGGCCGCGACGGCCGCGAAGCGGGAACTGGAAGACATGGCGACGCTCGAGAAGTATGGAATTCGTCCGCAGCGAGCGGGTGAGGTAGCCTCGCCGCCCGGTGCAGCAAGCGCCCCCTCGGCAGCGGACACTGCGATTGCCTCCACCATCGGGACCAAGCCAGCGGCGGGCAAAGCCGAGAATGCCTCTGAAGACGAGGATCCGGATTCAGCGTCTTCCCAGCCCCCGCAGCCTAAGCCGGGGAGCGCGGGGCCGGTCGAAAATCTGAAGGGGAAGATCGTGCAGAGCGATTGCTCGAAACCGCCTGGGGCGGCGATCACGGTCATCAGCGGCATGACGACTTACACCATGCATTCTTCCGATTTCAAGACCCTGCTCGTGATCGGCGAGGACCAGTTTTCGTGCGAGTGGAAGAATCGCCCGGTCTCGGTAAACTATCGTGCGACCGGCAAAAATGCGGGTGAAGTGGTATCGATCGAACTGCGTTAGTGCGCGTTTAACGTAACCGTACATCCGCCCAAAATGTGCGAAGATAAAACGGGAGTGAGGGGCATGGAAAATCCTCTAAAACTGAAACGCATTCACCACGTCGAATTCTTTGTGGGCAATGCGAAGCAGGCCGCGTTCTATTACCGCAAGGCCTTTGGTTTTTCGCAGGTCGCCTACAGCGGGCTGGAGACGGGGCAGCGCCAGCGTACCTCATATGCCATGAGCCAGGGCAAGGCGAATTTTATTTTGACGACGCCGCTCACGCCCGATGACGCAGCCGCCGAGCACATAAGGAAACATGGCGATGGTGTCCGCGATATTTCGCTCGAAGTCGCCGACGCCGATGAGGCATTTGCCGAAGCCGTCCGCCGGGGCGCGAAGCCAGCCGATGAACCCCACGATCTGAAGGATGAGCACGGCACGGTGCGTCGAGCCGCCGTCCATACTTATGGCGACACAATTCACTCGCTGATCTCCTACAAGGACTACAAGGGCCCGTTTCTGCCCGGCTTCGCAGCCGCTCCAATCGCAGGCGACGATTGCGGCATCTTGCGCATCGACCACATCGTAGGCAACGTGGAATTAGGCCAGATGCGGCACTGGGCCGACTATTACACGAAGGTGTTTGGGTTCCATCGCTATATCACTTTCGACGACAAGGACATTTCCACCGAGTTCAGCGCGCTGATGAGCATCGTGATGTCGGACGACTCGTACTCGGTGAAGTTTCCCATCAACGAGCCGGCGACGGCGCGCAACAAGAGTCAGATCCAGGAATATCTGGAAGCGTATGGCGGTCCGGGCGCGCAGCACATCGCACTGCAATGCAAGGACGTGCTGTTCACGGTCAACAAGCTGCAAAAAAACGGCCTGGATTTTCTGCGCGTGCCCGACACCTATTATGAGGCACTTCCAGGCCGCGTCGGGCCCCTGGAAGAGCCTATCGGCACACTGCGTTCGCTCGGCGTTCTAGTGGATCGCGACGACGAAGGATACCTGCTGCAGATTTTTTCGAAACCGGTGGAAGATCGTCCCACCGTATTTTTCGAGATCATTCAGCGGAAAGGCAGCCGCGGCTTTGGCAAGGGCAATTTCAAGGCGCTGTTTGAGTCGATTGAACTCGAGCAGGCGCGGCGAGGGAATCTTTAGCGATGGCAACCACAGAGACGCTAAAAGCGGCGACCAATACGAACAAGGCAACCGGTGTGCGTTACCAGTCTGGATTTGGAAATGAATTCGCCAGCGAAGCCGTTGCGGGCGCATTGCCGCAAGGGCAGAATTCTCCCCAAAAAGTAGCGCATGGTCTTTACGCGGAGCAGCTGACCGGAACTCCATTCACCGCGCCGCGCGTGGCCAATCGCCGGACGTGGTTTTATCGCCTTCGCCCTTCGGTGGCGCACAAGCCCTTCGCGCCCATCTCGCAAGGAAAACTGCGCAGCGCACCTTTCGATGAAGTGCCAACTCCGCCCAATCAATTGCGCTGGATGCCGATTCCCATCCCCACCGAGCGAACCGACTTTATCGACGGCCTGATTACAATGGCCGGCAACGGCAACACGCACACACACACGGGCGTTGGGATTCACATCTATGTGGCGAACGCGTCGATGACGGATCGTTTTTTCTACAACGCCGATGGCGAGATGCTGATCGTGCCCCAGTCCGGGCGTTTGCTGCTGCATACGGAGATGGGCGTTCTCGAAGCGGGGCCGGGCGAGATTGCTGTGATTCAGCGCGGAATTCGTCTTCGCGTTGAGTTACTCGATAAGACGGCGCGTGGATACATCTGCGAGAACTACGGCGCGCTGCTACGGTTGCCCGATCTCGGGCCGATTGGCGCGAATGGATTGGCAAATCCGCGCCACTTTCTCGCCCCAGTTGCGGCGTTTGAAGGTCGCGAAGGCGACTGCCGCATTGCGTGCAAGTTTCAGGGCCGTTTGTGGGAGGCGGAGATCGATCACTCTCCGTTGAATGTGGTTGCGTGGCACGGTAATTACGTCCCTTACAAATACGATCTCGCGAATTTCAATTGCATCAATACCGTGAGCTTCGACCATCCCGATCCGTCGATCTACACGGTGCTGACTTCGCCTTCGGAGATTCCCGGCACTTCCAATCTTGATTTCGTGATTTTCCCGCCGCGCTGGATGGTCGCCGAGCACACGTTCCGTCCTCCGTGGTTCCATCGCAATTTCATGAACGAATTCATGGGGCTGATCCACGGCGAGTACGACGCCAAAGCGGAAGGGTTTGATCGCCGGCGGCGCGAGCCTGCACAATTGCATGGCTGGCCACGGGCCCGATACCGAGACGTTCGAGAAGGCCAGCAATGCCGACTTGAAGCCGGTGTACATCAAGGACACGCTGGCATTTATGTTCGAGACGCGCTTTGTTTGCCAGCCCACGCGGTTCGCGCTCGAGACTTCGCAACTCGATCATCAGTATTTCGAATGCTGGCAAGGCTTGCGAAGAAAGTTCGATGCCCACGAAGGCTAGCCGATGAGCGTCAAATCAGAGGAGATTACCGGCAAGCCCACGCACACGGCAGAGCCTGCCGTCGCGTTGCTGCGGAATCTGATCAACTACGCGGGCCTGTTTCCTCCGGCGGCGTTGGGGATGCCGTCAGCAGTCGCGAATTACGGCGCGTACCTGCGATCCGAATTCAGCTGGATGCTCGACCGCTTCATCGTACCCGCCGTGCGGTTGGGTGAGTTCGAAGACTCACTTGCCCAGTTACCGGAGTTGCACGGCAGGGCGAGCGAGAGGTACCAGCGGTGGGACCTGTCGGTGTTGCTGGGAGCGGATGTAAGTGGCGACCTTGCGCGGCTTCGAGACTATCAATCGCGGTTCGCGGTTGTTCATTCGCCGACCGAAACACGAATTGAATCGGTGGAAGTAAAAATCACAACGCCCGAAGATGTCACCCGCATCTCGGCAATGATTCCCGAAGAGTTGGAAGCGTACTTTGAGATTCCATTATCCAGCGACATTCGCCCATGCGTTGCGGCGGTGGCGTCGCGCGGTCGCGGCGCAAAAATCAGGACAGGCGGCGAAACGGCCGATAAATTCCCCACTCCCGAAAAAGTAATCGAATTCATGGCTCTCTGTGCGGATGCCAGCGTGCCATTCAAGGCGACGGCCGGTCTTCACCATCCGCTGCGCTCGGTTCACAGGCTTACGTATCAGCCCGACAGCCCGTCGGGCCTCATGCACGGCTTTCTCAATGTTTTTCTCGCCGCAGCTTTTGTGCGCGGTGGCATGGAACGAGCGCTCGCAGCCGAGTTGCTCGAAGAACGCAATGCCAACGCCTTCCACTTCGACTCGGATGGAATTCGCTGGCGCGACCACCAGCTCACGCAGCGCGACATCGCCGGTACCCGGCAAAACTTCGCAATTTCTTTTGGGTCGTGTTCATTCATGGAGCCGACCGACGACCTGCGGGCTCTGCATCTTTTATGAAACCTGTCCTGGACGAGACTCACGATCCCAAAGCGCAAAGCTGGGTCGAATCGGCGAATGCCGCCGGTTCGGATTTTCCAATTCAAAATTTGCCCTTTGGGGTGTTTCGAAAAAAGGACGCCGAACCAAGAATCGGAGTCGCCATCGGCGATCTCATCGTAGATCTCGCAAGCCTTCGCTCCGAGACAGTCTTGGGGAGCAAGGATGCCGTGTCTGCTGCCGGAGCGTGCGTACCTGAACCCCACGAACAAGCCTCGCTGAATGCGCTCATGGCGCTCGGTGCCGACTCGCGGCGCGCCTTGCGGCGCAGATTGTTCGCTCTGTTGGGCGAGAAAGCTTCCCCCGCCGAGCAGCAGACGGTTTCGCGGAGCCTACGTTTCGCAGAATGACGTGGAGATGCTTCTTCCCGCTGTCATTGCCGACTACACCGATTTCTACGCATCTATTTTTCACGCGACGAATGTTGGGAAATTGTTTCGTCCCGACAATCCTCTGCTGCCGAATTACAAATATCGTTCCCATCGGCTATCACGGACGCGCGTCGTCGCTGGTGGTGAGCGGAACGCCGGTGCGGCGTCCGTCAGGACAAACACGCGATGGCGAAGCCGATCCAAAATTCGGACCCACAAAAGCGCTCGACTATGAACTTGAAGTCGGATTCTTCGTGGGCAAAGGAAATGCGCGCGAAGAAACAATTCCCGATCGCCGAAGCGGAAGACCACATCTTCGGAATTTGCCTGGTGAACGATTGGTCGGCCCGCGATATTCAAGCGTGGGAGTACCAGCCGCTGGGCCCGTTTCTGGCGAAGAGCTTTGCGACTTCGGTTTCGCCGTGGGTGGTGACGATGGAAGCGCTGGCTCCATTTCGCGCACCCGCTTTTCCGCGCCCGGCGGGCGATCCCGTTCCTTTGCCTTACCTGCTAAATGCGGACGATCAACAATATCGGAAGCGTCAACTTGAATCTCGAAGTCTCCATTCAGTCGGCGCGGATGCGCGAGGCCGCCATGCCTCCCATTACGCTCGGCCGGAGCAATTTCCGCGATCTCTACTGGACGATGGCGCAGATGCTCACGCACCACGCGAGCAATGGTTGCAATCTGCGGCCGGCGATTTGCTAGCCAGCGGAACCGTCTCGGGTGCGGATAAAGACGCCCGCGGATGCCTGCTCGAACTGACATCGCGCGGACAGCGATCCAGTCACGCTCCCCACCGGCGAGCAGCGAAGATTTCTGGAGGATGGGGATGAAGTCATCCTGCGCGGATATTGCGAAGCCGATGGCTTTCGGCGGATCGGACTGGGCTCGTGTCGCGGGATGGTCCAGGCTGCGAGCTAACTTCACATAGAGCATTCTCGCCGCCGAGTACGCAAGTTACTTGTTTTGCTGTGCTATGCTTTACTATCGTTGAGAACTAGCCTGAAGTAGCCTTGCGGGGGGCGTCCGGTCCCGTGTAGGCGGTGTTAAGCGTTGTCTATGGAGCTTTTTCTAAATCTTTGCTGGCTTGCTTTGCTGCTGCCCGCATACTTGCTGTGGCGGCGCAGGGTCTCGTCCGCGCCGTGGACGCGTGCCTCGTTTGTTATAGTCTGTACGCTCGGCTGCGCGCTCGTGATGCTGTTTCCCGTGGTTTCCGCGAGCGACGACCTCCACGCTGTGGGGCAGGCAATGGAAGAGTCGAAGCGCAGTTTCCGCCACAATGGCCATTGCGCTTGCCATGTTCTGAGCCACGCTTCGCTGCCCGTTCTGTCTGCATCCGCCTCTTTGAGAATGATTCTTGAGCCGATGGGCGCCGTGCGGACGTTCTCGCAGCCGGCAATTCGATCTCTGGTAGCCTTCGCCCCCGCCGGGCGCGCTCCTCCAAGTATTTCTTCCCTTTCTGTCTAGGTTCACTGCGTTTGTGCCTTCTCTTCTGTTGACGTGTTTGAAGGCTGCGCCGTGAAGACTTCTGTTTCCCATTGCGCATGGAGCAACGCACGATGTTCAAGTTTCGCCATTTCTCGTTTGTCGCATGCCTTGTTTTTGCTAGCGCGGCCGCTTCGGCTCAGCAGCAGAGCTATACCTGGCAGCAGATACGCGACAAGTTCGAAACCGCAAATCCTACTTTGCAGGCGGACGCCCTCAACGTACAGGAATCGAAGGCCCAGGAAATCACCGCGTTTCTGCGGCCGAACCCGGAGCTTGGTCTCACGGTGGACGGCACACAGATCGCTCCCAATCATGGCGTTTGGCAGCCGTTTGCGGGCACGTTCGAATCTCCCAGTATCAGCCAGCTCATCGAGCGGCGTAACAAACGCCACCTCCGGCTGGAGAGCGCAAAAAAAGGAACCGTGGTTGCGGAATCGAATCACGCCGATCTTGAAAGAACCCTGCTTTTCAATCTGCGTAGCGCGTTCGTCTCCTTGCTACAGGCGAAAGCCGTTCTGCAACTGGCGAAGGACAATCTCACGTACTACGATCATGTCCTCGACGTCAGCCGCACCCGTTTCAGCGCGGGCGATATCGCGCAAATCGATCTTGACCGGCTCGAACTCCAGCGCGTGCAGTACGAGTCCGACGAGCAAACGGCAGATGTGAATCTGCGCACGGCAAAAATCCAGCTTCTTACTCTACTCAACGACCGTACTCCGATTGAACAATTTGACGTGACCGGCACTTATGATTTCGGCGACCAGTTGCAGTCGCAAGACGAGTTCCGCAAGATTGCTCTCGATGCGCGTCCCGACCTGCGCGCTGCGATTCTGTCCGTCGACAAGGCTGAGACCGACCACAAGTTGGCGGTCGCCAATGGTTCAACCGATCCCACGATTGGGGCGTGGTATACCCACAACTCCTCCACCAACAATCCATTCGCGATTAACACAGTCGGTGTCAGCGTAAGCATCCCGTTCCGCATCTTCGACCGCAATCAGGGAGAAAAGCTGCGCTCGCAACTCGATATCAAGCGTAATGAGAAACTGCGCGACGCGGCCGAAGCGCAAGTCCTCAGCGATGTCGATTCTGGCTACGCAACCGTCGCCAGCACGCTGATCCTGCTACGGCCCTACAAAGCCAAGTATCTCGATATGTCGGTTCGCGTGCGGGATACGGTGCTTTTCTCCTATCAGCACGGCGGCGCGTCGCTGCTCGATTTTCTGAACGCGGAGAGCGACTACCGCAGCGTGCAGCTTAACTACGTGAATCTTGTGGGCTCGTACTTGACGGCTGCTGCCCAACTGAATATGGCCGTCGGCCAGGAAGTGATCCAATGAAACGTAAACTCGCTGGCATAACTCTCGCCGCCGCGCTCAGCTTGCCTTTGTGCTTGTTGCTGATCGGCTGCAACGATAAAGCCGATCCCAAGGCCGAGGAGCCTCCCAAGGCGACGGTCGAGCCGGATCTCGATTCCAATAACTTCAAAGTCGATCACCCGGATCAGTTCCCCCTGGTCGCGGCCATTGAGCATAAAGCCGTGTCAGCTTTGAATGTGACCGGCGTTGTCCAGCCCGACATCGCGCGCGCGGTGCCTGTCATTTCGCTTGCTGCGGGTCGTGTCGTCGAGATCAAGGCTCGCCTTGGCGATTCGGTGAAGAAAGGCCAGCTTTTATTGCGCGTGCAGAGTAACGACGTTTCCAGCGCCTACCAGTTCTATCTCAAAGCAGTAAACGATGAGCGTCTGGCGCGCCAGCAGCTTGATCGCTCCCAGATTCTGTATGACAAGGGGGCCATCGCCAATAGCGCGCTCGAAGCCGCCGAAGCAACCGCGGCCGACGCCAAGGTTGACCTCGATGCAGCCGCTGAGCAACTACATCTCCTCGGCATCGACAAGGATCATCCGTCGGGCATCGTCAACGTGGTCGCGCCTATTTCCGGCGTAATCACCGATCAGCAGGTCACCAACGCCTCCGGTGTGCAGGGGTTATCCGGTCCTAATCCATTCACCATCTCCGATCTGTCGTATGTATGGATTATTTGCGATGTGTACGAAAACGATCTCGATGCCGTGCGTGTGGGCGGCTCCGCGGATCTCCGCCTGAACGCCTTTCCCGATAAGGTGTTCAAAGGGCGCATCGACAATATTCTGCCGACGCTCGATCCCACGATTCACACCGCCAAAGTGCGCATCGAAGTTGCGAATCCGGGATTGATGCGCATCGGGATGTTCGTCACCGCGACCTTCTACGGAAAGCAGTCGGAAACACATGCGGCAATTCCGGCCACAGCGATTCTCCATCTGCACGATCGCGAGTGGGTCTACGCTCCCATCGGCTCGGGCCACTTCAAGCGCCTGGAGATTGTGACCGGCGCCATGCTGCCCGGCAACATGCAGGAGGTTGTCAGCGGATTGAAGCCGGGCGATCAGGTGGTTTCTAACGCGCTGCCTCTCCAAAACACGGTGGAGCAGTGAACACTACTTTAGAGCGCAGAACTTAAGAAGTCAGAATGCAGAAACTGACAACTAGCAACTAGCAACTAAGAACCGGGAACTAGAGCCTGATACCTGAGACCTACTCATGATTCGCCGCGTCGTCGATTTCGCGCTCAATAATCGCCTGCTTGTTGTCGGGTTGGCCCTGCTTCTGTTCGCGTGGGGCATCCTTTCGTTCGAGCGGCTGCCGATCGAAGCTTATCCCGACGTGGCCGACAATTACGTTGAAATTATCACGCAGTGGCCGGGGATTTCCGCTGAGCAGATCGAGCAGCAAGTCACGATTCCCCTCGAGAATGTGATGAACGGCATCCCGCAGGTTGTCCACCTGCGTTCGTTCTCGCTGTTCGGCCTCTCCGATATCAAGCTGATTTTCGATGACGAATCCGATAACGCCTGGAACCGCGAGCGCGTTCTCGAACGACTCAGCCAGGTCACTCTGCCTCCCGGCGTCAATCCGCAGATGGGAACCGACTGGAGTCCCGTCGGCCAGATCTACTTTTTTACTCTCCACAGCTCCAATCCCGCCTATGACCCGATGGAACTGAAAAACCTCGAAGATTGGGTTGTCGAGAAGAGCTTCAAGGCTATTCCGAATATCGTCGATGTCGCCAGCTTCGGCGGCCCTACTCGCGAATACCAGGTCCGGGTCGATCCCAACAAGCTGGTCGCCTACGGTCTGAGTCTTGCCCAGGTTGAGCAGCAACTTGCCAACAACAATGCCAATGCCGGCGGAAGCTTCATTCAGGAGGGCTTGCAGCAAATCAACGTCCGCTCCGTGGGGTTAGTTGATCGCTCTCAGGACATCGCGGAAACTGTCCTCCTTACGAAAAACGGCACGCCGCTTCGGGTCAAGGACATCGCGGTGGTTTCGCAAGGTCCCAAGATTCGGCTGGGCCAATTCGCGCGGGCTTGCAGTGCTTGTCCTTACGGTCCCAATGGTGCAATTGTGCGTGAGGATGGCAAAATCATCGACAACGACGATGTTGTTTCCGGCATCGTCCTTTTGCGTAAGGGCGCCATCTCCGATGCTGCGCTGGAAGCAGTCCACCAAAAAGTTCAAGAGCTGAACGATCACATCCTTCCTCCGGGCGTGAAAATCGTCCCCTTCATCGATCGCAGCACGCTTGTTCACTTCACATCGCACACCGTCCTGCACAACCTCTCGGAAGGAATGATCCTGGTTTCGATTATTCTCTTTCTGTTTCTGGGCAACGTGCGCGGCGCAATCATCGTGGCGGCGACCATCCCCTTTTCGCTGTTCTTTGCCGCCATCTGCCTGGATCTGTGCCACATTCCCGCGAATCTCCTGTCCATTGGAGCGTTGGATTTCGGTGTGCTAGTGGAGGGCGCAATCGTTCTCGTTGAAAACATTGTGCACTCTTTAAGCCACGCGAATGGAGGCACCAGAACTCCCATCGAGAAAATCGGCGATGCCGCGCACGAAGTTCAGCGCCCGGTATTTTATGCCATCGTCATCACCATCACGGCCTTCCTGCCGATTTTTACTTTGCAGCGTGTGGAAGGCCGCCTTTTCCGGCCCATGGCATGGACCATGGCTTTTGCTCTGCTCGGAGCATTATTCTTTTCGATTGTCGTCACCCCTGTGCTGTCGAGCTTTGCCTTCGCTAAGGGAGCCAGCGAATGGCGCAACCCGCTCATGGCCTGGTTGCTCCAGCGCTATCGCGATGCGGTGCGCTGGGCGATTCATCACCGCGCCATCACCGTAGGAGTTACGGCGCTGGCCATCGTCGTGGGCAACTTCTCTGGCGTTCGGCGGTTTTGTCGGCTCCGAATTTCTTCCGCATCTCGACGAAGGCGCTCTATGGGTGCGTGGCACTCTTGCGCCCAGCACCGGCCCCGATGAAGGAATCCGCGTCGCCAATCAGGCCCGCATCGTGCTCTGTTCTTTTCCCGAAGTCCCGCAATGTACCAGCCAGGTGGGCCGTCCGGACGACGGAACCGACAATACCGGCTTCTTCAATACCGAGTACTTCGTCGATCTCAAGCCAAAGGAAGAGTGGCGGCCGGTCTTCCACGAAAATAAGGATGAACTCATTGCCGCCATGCAGCGCGAGCTCGACAAAATTCCCGGCGTCGTCTGGGGATTCTCACAGCCCATCGAAGACAACATGGAAGAGGCGGTCAGCGGAGTGAAAGGCGAACTGGCCACGAAGATTTATGGCGACGATTTAAAGACCCTCGAGGAAAAGGCCGACCAGATCGTAGCCGTTATGCGCCAGGTCAACGGCATCGAGGATCTCGGAGTGTTTCGCGTGCTCGGCCAGCCCAACCTGAACGTGACCGTCGATCGCGAGGCGGCCGCTCGTTATCAGATCAACGTCTCCGATGTGCAGGATGCGATTCAAACCGCTGTTGGCGGGAATGCGGTCACACAAGTCCTTCAGGGCGAGGCGCGTTACGACCTGGTGTCTGCGCTATCTTCCGCAATACCGCAACACGCAGGACGCGATTGAGAATATTCGCCTCCTCTCGCCCACCGGCCAGCGTGTCTCGCTTGCCCAGCTTTGCAAAATCCGGGTCACCGACGGTGGCTCGGAAATTTATCGCGAAGGCAATCGCCGCTACATCGCCATCAAATACAGCGTGCGCGGCCGCGACCTGGGCAGCACGGTTGAGGAAGCGATCACGAAGGTCAACGATCAGGTGAAACTGCCGCAGGGCTACACGCTCGATTGGGAGGGGGAATACGCCAGCCAAAAACGGGCCAACGCCCGCCTGCTCATCGTGCTGCCCATCACGATCCTCATCATCTTCATCATCCTCTACACCATGTTCAAATCGTTCAAGTGGACGATGCTCATCATGGCAAACATCGCCGTTGCTCCCATCGGAGGCATAATCGCTCTACTCATTACTGGGACGCATTTCAGCGTCTCCTCCGGCGTTGGTTTCCTTGCGCTGTTCGGCGTGTGCGTGCAAACAGGCGTAATCATGCTCGAATACATCAACCAGCTTCGCGCACGCCGTTATGCCATCGAGGACGCCGCCGTTGAAGGTGCCGTCCAACGGCTTCGTCCCATCATGATGACCATGCTCGTGGCCACGCTTGGTCTTCTGCCCGCAGCGCTATCCCACGCCATCGGCTCGGACTCGCAGCGGCCTTTCGCCATCGTGATCGTCGGCGGACTGATCGCCGCTCTCGTCATGAGCGTGTTCCTGCTGCCGACCTTGTACGTCTGGATGGCCGGCGAAACCGACGTTCTGCCCGCGGCAGAAGGCTCGTTTGAAGAAGGCGAGCATATCGACTGATGAAGTCAGGTTGTTTTTGTTAACCTCCGTGGCCGCCGAACTTTTTGCGCCGGTTTTACATTCTCATGACAACTGGCTAATCCTTCCCCCGGTACCGTTTCCCTGTACCACGAACCTACGATCTCTACAGGAGGAAGGGAAATGACCAAGAACATAGGTGTATTCGCAGCGACGGTGTTGGCAATTGTGGCGTTCGCGATCGCGCCCAGCACCGCCATGGCGCAGAGCTACAGCGGCAACTGGCCGATCGCCGAGCACATTGTGTATCCCAGCGGTCCGCCGTTTAGCGGCAACCCAACGTATTGTCTGACATTGACCGACAACGGCACTTTCGGCTTTCCGCACAGCGGCCTGGCTATCTTGAACGGCAGCGGATTCACCAATTTTCAGGGTATTTTCCAGGTTGCCAACAACCTCCTCATCGCGACTTTCTACATACCTGACGACAACGGTTCTCTTAATGGCCTGGTGTTCGTTGGTCCGGCCACCAAGGGAAACATCGGCAAAGGCTTTGGCGAGCTTGTCAGCGGTGCTGTAACCGTAACCGGCACGTCGGTGTTCGGCCCGAAGGGCGGCTGCGGAAAAAGCGAGCAATCAAGATGAAGCAGTTTCGGCCGGCGCATGGGCGATACGGCAGAGTCGGTGGCGAGTGGCTGGAGATCTCGCGGATGCTTGGTGTCTTGACTAGAACTGGCGGCGTTCCCCGTCAAGACACCTGCCGTCGAAATTCACACGGTTTTAACAATCGCGTATTCATTCACCATTAACATTTCCAGCATGCCTGGACCAACCACTCCAAATTGAAGAGCTTCCCGGGTCACGGGAAGGAATCCGCATCATGCGGCTTACCGGCCCATTGTCGCTGACCAATGTATTTGGTTTTCAAGCCAAGGTTCGCGCCGACAATTCGCGCGCCCTGATTCTGGACTTTACCGCTGTCCCGCTGGCCGACTCCGCTGGCATTGGCGCGCTGGTGGGGGCTTATGTCACCCGGCAAAACGACAAGCGTTTCCTGGGTTTGGTAGGTGTGAATCAGAGGATCCATCAGGCGCTCGAAGTCACGCGTGTGCAGAACTTCTTCCGGTTTTTCGACACCGTCGCCCAGGCTGAAGGAGCGGCAGCTTAGATGATTTCCAGCCGCGAGGGTCTTAACTCTCGAACCACCTACAACGCGCGATCCAAATAATAAAGGCGGCCAGTTGGTCGCCTTTCGAGATCCGAATTTTGATTCGTGGTTTAAACGCCCTTGACGTTCTCTGCCTGCCAGCCTTTTGGACCTTTTACTACGTCGAATTGTACTTGCTGACCTTCCTGGAGGCTGCGGAAGCCGTTGGCCTGAATGGCGGAGAAGTGTACAAATACGTCCTCGCCGTTCTGGCGGCTGATGAATCCGTAACCCTTGGCGTCGTTAAACCACTTTACTGTTCCTGTTTCCATGGTGGTGCTGTGTTCCTTTTGTGTTGAAATGTGCGCTGAAGCTTGTTTAGTGCAGGCAGGTCACGCTGTAGAGCGGGGTACTGCTTACAACCGCAAAAGATCAAACGCGCCAATAGTATAGCGAACCTTTTCGCGCAAATGCCAGAGGATTTTGCCGTCCCGTGTTACTGGCAACGCCGACCTGTAATCTGTCCAAAAGTCATATTACAAGTTATTACATATAAAAGACTTAGTTCCGATTCGCTCGTATATTCCTCTTCTACTAACCCAGTGAGCAGGCCTGCTCGCGGCGCCGGGATTGGATCTCTATATAGACGTTGACGAGCGAGACGGCAGCCGGCGTAACTCCCGGGATGCGCGAGGCTTGGCCAATCGTCTGCGGCTGGATCTTGCGCAGTTTCTCCTGCATTTCCAGTGACAAGCCGCTGACGGACTGATAGTCAAACCACTCGGGGATGCGTCGCTGCTCGGCTTTTTTCAGCCGGTCAATGGCGCGCTGCTGCTGGTCGAGATATCCCGCGTACTTGATTTCAGTTTCGATCGACTTAAGTTCATTGCGGACTTCGGATAGCAAGTGCCCCGTGGTAAGTGGCTGGTGATCGGAGCCGCGGCGGAAGAAATCGGGCGTAAGCTGGCGTAACACCGGGACGAGTCGCTCGATGGAAATCTCCGGCCGCTTGAGAAGTTGCGATAGCGGCTGGCCGATAGCCGAAGAAAGTGCTGAAGAAAGACCCGAAGAAAGGTCCGAAGACAGACCCGAAGCAGCGTCTTTCGTCGCCCCTTGTTCGCCGTTCGCTGCGCTTTCCATTTGCTCCAGCATCGTGCCGGTGAGTTTGGTGCGCTCCAGCAACTGCTTCATTTCATCCAGACGCTGCTGCTTGGCCTGAAAATCAGCCCATGCCGCATCCGAGATCAGCCCCACGCGCCGTCCGTGCGGCGTCAGGCGCCGGTCAGCGTTATCGATGCGCAGGTGCAGGCGGAACTCGGCGCGCGATGTGAACATACGGTACGGCTCATTCGTGCCCTTCGAAATCAAGTCGTCGATCAGGATCGCCGTGTAGCCTTCGGTGCGATCAAGCACAAGTGGCGCTTCGTTCTTGACCTTCAGCGCGGCGTTGATGCCCGCCATGATTCCCTGGCACGCCGCTTCTTCGTAGCCGGAGGTGCCGTTGATCTGCCCGGCCAGGAACAGCCCCGAGATTTTCTTGGTTTCGAGCGTGCGATTCAGCTCGGTGGGATCGATGGAATCGTATTCGATGGCATAACCGGGGCGCATCATCTCCGCCTGATCGAGCCCAGGGATCGATTTCAAGATCGCCAACTGCACGTCAATCGGCAGCGAAGTGCTCATGCCGTTGACGTAGATTTCGTGCGTGTTCAATCCCTCGGGTTCCAGGAAAAGCTGGTGCGTGAGCTTGTCGGGGAATTTGACGATTTTGTCTTCGATCGACGGGCAATAGCGGGGCCCAATCGATTGAATCTGTCCGCTATACATCGGCGAGCGGTGTACGTTTTCGCGAATGACGCGGTGTGTTTCTTCGTTGGTGAACGCGATGTAGCAGGGCACCTGCGAATCGTGATGCGCGACGCGGCTGGGTACGAAAACTGAAGGGCGTCGGATCGGCGTCGCCAGGCTGCAACTCGAATTTCGACCAGTCAATCGTTCGCCCGTCCAGCCGAGGCGGCGTACCGGTCTTAAGCCGGCATCCGCGCAAGCCAAGCTTCTTGAGCGACTTCGCCGAGCAGGACGGCGGCCGGCTCACCGGAGCGGCCAGCCGGATACTGCTGCTCTCCGCAGTGAATCAGGCCATTGAGAAATGTACCGGTGGTGATAATGACCGCGCCAGCAGAACGCGTCGCCCGTCGCGAAGGAGAATGCCGCGAATGCAGTTCTCAGTTCCCGGTTCTCGGTTCTCAGTGGAGGTCGGTGCCTGACGAGACTGGGAACTGGCAACTGGCAACTGCTCCACAATCACATCCGCCACTTCCGCCTGCTTGATCCTCAGGTTCGCCTGCGATTCCAGCACCTCGCGCATCTTCTGGCGATAGGCTGCTTGTCGCACTGGGCGCGTGGCGACCAGACCGCCGGCCCACGCGAAGTATTCAGCAGCCGAAACTGGATTCCCACCGCATCGGTGACCTCGCCCATGATGCCGCCCAGCGCGTCGACTTCGCGCACCAGGTGTCCTTTGGCGATGCCGCCAATGGCGGGATTGCACGACATTTGCGCGATCAGATCGAAGTTGAGGGTGTAGAGCGCGGTCTTCAGGCCCATGCGCGCAGCGGCCATCGCGGCTTCGCACCCGGCATGGCCGGCGCCCGACCACTACAACGTCGAAATGTTCGTCAAAACTCTGCATTTGCAGCGGCCTTCGGCCTGACCCGGCGGGAAAAAACTTCTTGTTCAATTGTAACAAGTTACGCCCACGTGCCCGCTTCGTCGCTTGTCACATTCTACGCTCGGCCCTTATAGTGAAAATCCCGAGGTGAATTTTGAAGACAGACGATTTCTTATTGCGGCTTGATGAATCTATTAAAGATACGACCTGCTTTGCCATCCCTTTTACCAGGCGTGGGCCGAGGGAAAGCTGACGCGCGACGACCTGCGCGAATACAGCGTGGCTTATTATCCGCACGTGGAAGCGTTTCCTGGCTACCTTGCGAAATTTGGTATTCGCCTGAAGGACGGCGAACTGCGGCGCGCCGTGCTGGCGAACATGTCCGATGAAAATGGCGGAGAAGATCTTTACGGCCAGCCAGAGCGGTCGCACGCCGAACTCTGGCTCGATTTTGTGGATGGCATGGGCGGCAGCCGCGCCGCAACCGGCTATCGCATTCCGGAGATTGCAGGCTTGATCGCCTGGTTTCAGTCCGTGGCCAGCGAAGGAACGCCCGAGGAAGGGCTGGCGGCGTTTTATGCCTACGAGTCGCAGGTGCCGCGGATTGCGGGCGAGAAAGATCGCGGCTTGCGCGAACTATACGGAGCGAACGAAAAGACGCGCGCGTACTTCACCCTGCATACCACCGCCGACGTTTATCACTCGCAGGTGTGGCGCAAACAGCTAGCAAAGCGCGTCGCGGCAAACCCCGAAATTGCGGAGAAGGCTCTGGCTGCGGCCGAAGCCGCGGCCCGCAAGCTCTGGCAAGCGCTCGATGGAATCGAGTCGCGGCGTTTGGCAGCCGCGTAGGACAATAAGAAGTTTTCGAGATTGCAGAAGTGGACGACCGCAAGTGAAGCACTGCTTGCCAGGCTGCGGAAAAATTCGATTTCGAGCCGGTTTGGGGAAGGGCACGAGTTCCACTCGTGCCGCAAGTGGCCCAAGATCGACAGCGGCTTCCAGCCGCTGAGGGACTGCGAGCCCGCGAAACGACTTTTTCAGCAGCCTCGGGTGCGGCTTTCAGCCGCACCGCTGGGTCCTTTAGTTTTGTCATTCCGAGTCGTCCGCAGCCGCGCTTGCGCGGTGAGGACGGCGAGGAATCTGCATTCCCGGGACTTTTCCGCAGCCTATACACACGCTGTTGAGTTTGACATCGCGAGATCATCATGTCCCGACCCATTCCCATTGGCGCGCACGGCGAAGCCGAAGAGACGGTTGAGCGGAAGCACACGCTCTCCGCGCACCATCCTGAATTGCCGCCGGTATATTCGACTCCCGACATGATTCGGCTGATGGAGATAACCGCGTCCTTCCTTGCCCTCCAGCCGTTTTGCGATGAAGGCGAAATCACCGTGGGCACTTTGATTCACGTCGAGCACCGCGCGGCAAGCGGCATCGGAATGCGGATCCGCGCGACCGCGGAACTGGAGTCGTTCGACGGGCGCTTCTATACGATGCGGGTGACGGCGCACGACGGTTCGCAGGAAATCGGGCGCGGAACGGTGGGACGAGCGGTCGTCCACATGCCCACTCTTCTGGCTCGCATGCGGGAAAAAGCTGCGAAAGATGTAAGTTAAACAATCTGACTTCTTACTTTTGACTTCCAACTTTATGCTGCCTCTGAGTGTACAAATCGAAAGAGCCATCCAGTTTCGCCAGTTGCATCGCGGACCGGGCGTGCTCGCATTGCCCAATGCCTGGGACGTCGTTAGCGCGCGTATTTTTGAGGACGCCGGGTTCCCGGCCATCGCTACAACCTCGGCGGGCATCGCCTTCTCTCTGGGATATCCCGATGGCCAGCGTATTTCGCGCGAGGAGATGATCGCCCGCATCGGCCGCATCGCGCGCGCCGTCAACGTTCCGGTGACCGGCGACGTGGAATGGGGATATGGTTCCACGCCCGAAGAAGTTGCGACCACCACGCGCGAGTTGATCGAAGCCGGGGCGGTCGGAATGAATCTTGAAGACGCGTCCGGCCGCGCCGATCAGCCCTTGCTTACCTTGGAACACGCGGTTGAGAAGATCAAGGCTGCGCGCCAGGCCGCAGCCGCCCTGCACATGCCGATGGTCGTCAATGCTCGCACGGATATCTATCTGCTGCCCGGTGGCAATCCTGACGCCGACTTTCAGGAAGCAGTGCGGCGCCTGATCGCATTTCGTGACGCGGGCGCCGACTGCGTCTTCGCTCCCGGCCTAAAAGATGCCGATACGATCGGCCGTCTCGCCAAGGCAGTCCAATGCCCGCTCAACATTCTCGCCGCGCCCGGAGTTCCTTCGGTTGGCGAATTGGAGAAGCTAGGCGTGGCCCGCGTGAGCGTAGGCGCTGGCTTCATTCGTGCGACACTCACGGTGCTTCGCAGCGCCGCTGAAGAATTGAAAGCCTCTGGCACTTACTCGGCTCTCGAAAACGCAATGACGTTCTCGGAAGTGAACTCACTGCTGGGCGGATAACCGCGTCGCTTAGACAGGGGTCGATGTCCATGCTCCAGCGTTCTCCTCCAGCTATCTAAGGCGCTCGGCCCCACTCTCGGAGATATAGCCATGACGCAGGTCGTCGACTGGTTTGGCCGTAAGTTTGAATTTTCTTTTCCCGTAGAACTCCATCCCGATCTTTGCATGCGTCTGCGCGGTACTCCTGCGCGCATTGAGACATCTGGCCATTATCTGGGAGATGATCCGGGCATAAGGCGTATGAGTTCCGCGGCTAACGAACAAAAATCGGCGGCTTGCTCGCCGCCACGACTTCGCCAATCTCGATCGCCGGCACTTCAGCTTCCCGCAACGCGCGAGCCAGTCCATCGGCGTCGGCTGCGGCGACCGAAATCAGCAATCCTCCGGCAGTTTGCGGATCGAAGATAAGAGTACGGATCTCGTCCGGCACGCTTTCCGCATATCCAACAAGGCATTCCGCAAACTCGCGATTCGCCTTCAGCCCGCCGGGAATATAACCGGCGCGAATACAGTCAAGCGCGCCGTCGAGAACAGAAATCTTCGCCGAATCAAATATCAATCCCACATTCGATGCCAGCGCCATTTCCCGCGCATGACCAATCAAGCCAAAGCCAGTCACATCGGTGAGTGCATGAACGGAAAAAGCGTCGTTGGCCGTTCGTCGTTGGTCGTTGGCTGTTTGTTCCTTGCCGGAAACCGGGTGCCCCGACGTCTCGCGCTTTTCGAGACGTGGGTTCTTGAGCCTCATCAAAATTCGGCAACGCTCCGCGAACGACGAACGACGAACGACCAACGACGCCTTGTCCCACAATCACTTCCGCCGCGTTCTTATTCAGCGTCGTCATCGACTTCACCGCCGCGTCAATCCAGCCTTGCTTTGCCAGGCCTTTCTTGATCGCCGTAGAAATAACGCCCGTCCCCAGCGCCTTTGTGAACAGCAACCGATCTCCCGCCTTTGCCCCCGCGTTGGCGAGCACGCGCTGCGGATGAACGACTCCCGTCACCGCGTATCCAAACTTAGTTTCTTCGTCGCGGATGCTGTGCCCGCCCACCACCGTGCATCCCGCCTCAATCATCTTCGACAATCCTCCGGCGAGAATGTGTTCGAGGATCGCGACATCGGCTTTATCCGGGAAGCAGACCAGAGCGAGCGCGGTGAGCGGCTTTCCGCCCATGGCATAAACGTCGCTAAGCGCGTTGGTGGCCGCGATCTGGCCGAAAGTATAGGGATCGTCGACGATGGGCGTGAAGAAATCGACCGTCTGGACGAGCGCCGTCTCGGGCGTGAGTTGATACACGCCGGCGTCGTCGGCATGATCGAAGCCGACCAGAACATTCGGGTCGTGTTGCCGGGCTAATTTCCCAAGCACCGTGTCCAGCACCGCCGGACTCAGCTTGGACGCTCAACCCGCAGCTTTTACCGACTCCGTAAGGCGGAATGGTTTGGTGTCAGGCACAGGGAGATTGTAGCGGAGAGGAATGAGGTCGGAGGTCAGAAGTAAGAGGTAAGAGGTGGGAGGCGGGAGGTAAGAGGTGAGAGGTAAGAGGTGAGAGGCGAGAGGCGAAAATTTCGCGCAGGCAGTTTGAGATAGTGCGGGTGCCCCGTCCTATCGCGAAGTGAAGAGCCTGCCCTGAGCTTGCCGAAGGGGCGGGGATTTCAGGCCCCGACGAAAAATTGAACAATTCCACGGTTCGATCGTCACCGCGCGATACCGTCGAACGCGCCTGGAACTGGTCTCATAAATGGTTTGGGGAAGGGCACGGCTTCAGCATGGCCCATGCGTCCGATCTTGCGGCCATTACCAACCCAGTGGGTGCCCCATTCTTGCGCGTTTTTTGCGCAAGAGTGGGATTCACGGCCGCGTCGCGCTAGAGATTTTGCATCGGCTTTTGCTTTTGGTTAGTGCGGGTTCCTTTTCCGCAAACGTCACCACTATCAACAAACGCCCCTACACTTAATAGTGCATCCCGACCCTGAGCGCAGCCGAAGGGGAGGCACTCCAAGACGAGATGGATCTGAACGTGACGAACGCAATTCAATGGAACGGCAGCGGAGGTGATGCTCGCGGTCATGAAGTGATTGATTTCGGGAATGATGGGAGAACAGTCCTCTTGCTTTGGGGAAGCAGATTTGGAAATGAGCCTCGATCAATGCGAAAGCAGCCAACCGTACTTATCCCTAACACTTCCTTCCGGCTCGACGTTGATCGCTTCATGACAAAAAAGGGAGCCACTACCCAAACGTCAATTCCATTTGAGCTGTACTTCAAACGACAAAACGGAACGAAATACGTTGCCACGGGCATCTTGCAACTGAACGGCAACATGGCGTCTGCTTCTAGAATGACAACCACCCGAACACAATGGTGAAGCCTCATCGCAAGGGATAGCCGGAGGAAGGCCGGGGACCGACGGGACGTCCCCCGATTTCCGGCTCGTTGATCTCTGCCAGCCCTTCCAATTTCCCCTCGACTCAAGAAGATTTCGCGTCCAACCATAGAAGCAGGGCAATCGCAATCAAGGCGGCGGCACACGCAACAACGCCCATAAACCCAATAAAATCAGCCAGAAACGCTGCCGCACGTCTGCGATCCTCCTCTGCAATCTAGTCACTTGCGAGTCATCTTTCCCACCGCGACCCCGTTAACCACTAGGGCACTTGACAACCCATGCCATAACTCTTCTCACGCGCAACTCCTTATAAATCAATGTCCAATTTCCGCATTTCCGGCCATTTTCTGCGCTGTTTTTCGCCTCGCGAAAAATATTTTTAGCGAATACAAAGGGAACAAATCGCTGACTGCGAGAAAATCTTTCCTCCCGCGTCCCACTTTTCCAAAATAGAAGGGATTGATCTAGCCTAAGCGCGCGAACCCGCCCCGGAAGGCGCTCATAAGTCAAACATCGCAGAGGAGTTATTTCACTGCCACCTGTGTGATTCGCAACTCCGGATACGCGTGGTTCCACTGCGCTGAGATGCTTTCGAAGGTCAGACGGAAAGGTTTGCTTTGACCCGGCTCAAGCGGCGACATGTTGAGATCAACCGCTTCATCGTATGGCCCTCCCGTGCGGAGAACGTGAATCGGCAGCTCTTCCCGCTGTGCAGTCTGGCCCATGTCGTCTTTGAACGTCACAGCAACCACCGCATGGATGACGGTCTGCTTGCCCGTGTTGGTGATGGTCCCGTCAAGGTAGCTAACGGTCGCTCCGACAAAGTTTTGTGCCGCACTGGTTTTGAGATCGGAGAGCGTCAACTGGGCCGCATATGCCGGAGGCTCGGCAGGCGGTTTCTGCTGCGAACGGAGAATGACCACCAGAATGCCAACCACGACGCCGACAACAACCAGTCCAGCCAGAATCGGCGTCCAGCTTGACTTCTCCGGCTGGGATGATGAAGTTGCGTTTGGCTGAAGCAATCCGCCCATGGCGGGATTGTACTACCGGCGAGTGTGCCGGATGCTAGTGTCCGTCAAGAAACTCGACAGTCCCGACTGGCCTGAATTTTATCGGTCGTAGTGCAGCAGCGAGAACACGTCGTACTTCGTGAGCTTGTCGCGGCCGTGGAGAAAGTCGAGTTCCACGACAAAGGCGAAGCCAGCGATATGCCCGCCAAGGGTAGTCGCGAGTTCGGCGGTCGCGGCCGCGGTGCCTCCGGTGGCGAGCAGATCGTCGACGATCAGAACCCGCTGCCCTTTCTGAATCGCGTCCTTGTGGACCTCAAGCGAGTTCGACCCGTATTCGAGGTCGTAACTGACCCTGGTGGTCTCGGCAGGTAGTTTGCCCGGCTTGCGCACCGGGACAAATCCAGCATTCAGCCGATAAGCCAGCGCCGGCCCAAAGATGAAGCCACGCGCCTCCATGCCGAGAATGAGGTCGATTTCCTTGCCGATGTAATTCTCCGAGAGTGCATCGATCAGGCGGGCGAAGCCGAGCTTGTCCTTGAGCAGCGTGGTGATGTCGTAGAACAGGATGCCCTTCTTGGGGAAATCGGGCACCTCGCGAATTAGCTGTTTTAGCGCCTCGCGATCTACGGAAGTCAACGGATGTGTAGCCTGCGGCGTGATGGGCATGATGGTTCTTTATGCTCCTCGAATTTGAAATGAAGCGAGACCGGGGATTGGCTCGGTATCGGAAACTTCTACATCGTCGACGCGCGCGGCGCGCGGGCCTTCGCGCAAACGCGAGTGCAATCCTGCCAGTTGTTCGCGAGTTCCGTGGGCCAGCACCTCGACGGTGCTGTCGGGATTGTTGCGCACCCAGCCCGCGATCTGCAGGATGTGCGCTTCGCGCTCGACGAACCAGCGGAAGCCGACACCTTGGACGCGTCCGCGAACGAGAAAGCGGCGAGCGAGAGTGGGTGGTTGATCTTTTGCGGAAGCCATTGTTCGATTGCAGAGGTCAGAGGTTAGATTGCAGAGGTTAGAACCCTATGCATGCACGAAGATTCCGGTTCTTACCTCTGCAATCCGACCTCGAACCTCCGATCTCCTTCTACGCTCTCGACAAATACGTGCCTTCGGCAGTGTCCACCTTGATTTTTTCGCCTTCATTGATGAAGGGCGGTACCTGGACGACGAGGCCTGTCTCAGTCTTGGCGGGCTTGGTCACGCTGGAGGCGGTGGCGCTCTTGAGGCCGGGCTCGACTTCCACGATGGTCAACACGACGGTCTGCGGCAACTCGATTCCTACGGCTTTGCCATCGAAGAATTCGACTTTGATTTGGAGGTTCGAGGTCAGGTAATCGACGGCATCGCCCAGCGTGTCGCGGGTCAGGTGGGTCTGCTCGTAGTTCTCTGTGTTCATGAAGTAATAGTCGTCGCCGTCGGAGTAGAGGAACTCCATGTTGACTTCGTCCACGTTGACCTTCTCGATCGGGTCGGGCGAGCGAAAGCGTTCCACGAACATGGCGCCGGTGCGCAGGTTGCGGAGTTTGGCCTGGATGAAGGCGCGCAGGTTGCCGGGCGTGCGGTGCTCTACCGAAAACACGGAATGCAGATCATCTTTGTGCTTGATGATCATGCCGGGACGGAGCTGGGTTGCGGGAATCGACATTGCTGGTCTACATCTCCTTCACACTCGTAGGAATTTTCGGCAGCGGGGCTAGGCTGCCCGCCGCACTCTGGGATTAACGTCTTATTTTACACAGCCAATGGGCTTTGTGGGAGTTGCGCGTGGCCGTAAGCTCTTTGCGAGCGCAGTCACCCAATCATAGAAGCTACGCGCAACGGAGTGGGACAACAATGCTCTTCGCGCTGCGGAATCGTCTTTCAGGCAATCCGCACAGCGCCGCAGGGCAATTCATCCGAAGCCGCCCAAGGCTCAGCCTCTGGCTTTGGTCGCCCCCGGCTCTTCGCTGATGACGTATTGCTCCAGCGAATGCAGTTGGTGGCGATATTTTTCCATCATCTCCTGTAGCAGGTTCCGGATGGAAAGGACTCCGCGCAGCCGGCCACGGGCATCCACGACCGGCAGATGGCGGAAATGATGTTCGAGCATCATGCCCAGAGCGTCGGCGGGGCTAATTTCCGGGTCAACGGTGATCGCCGGGGCGGTCATCAACTCGGACACCGCAACCGACTTGGGATCGCGGCAGCTCAGCGCCAACTTTCTCAGCACATCGCGCTCGGTGAAAATACCGAGTACTTTCTTGGCTTCCACGATCACGACGGAGCCAACGCGGCGATCCAGCATAATCTGGATGGCGTCGGCAACGGTGGTTGCGGGGGAACCGTGATCGAATCCCGGTCTAACAGACGAAGTATGCTCATGATTGCCTCTTTCGGGGGCGCGGCTTTTGAAAAAGTAACCGGTCATTCTAGCAGTCGCGTGCTCGCGGAAAAAGGCGAAAGTTGAGGCTGTGCGTTGACCGGGATTGGCCAATTTTAATGAGCGCTAAACGCACGTGCTTTCGCCAGTTAGGCGCGAACAAAAGAATAGACCGAAGGCGATTAGTCGGGGCCACGGGTATTGGCTAAACTTTGGTTACTACCGGAAGCTTACCGCACCACATCGAGGCCATCGCTCAGCTATGATTACTGGGAACGGTTAAGAACATCGATGAATCGTGGCCAAATCAGATCCGAACTGGGTCTTCTGACCATCCTTGGTGTCCTGCTGATCTTCTTTCTCCCGGTATCGGCAGGTCCATATTCCGTGGTAAACGGCCCGGCTACTGCTCTTCGGGCGGCCCAAAATGCGCATCAGTTGCTGCTGGGCATTGCGACGGTGGCTCAGGACCCTTTGCTGCACTGCCCCTCGGTCTTCGTCCTCTCTTGGATGATCCTCCTAGCGGCAGAACTCCGGCCGGCCAGCCAGGTTGGATGCGACACCACTCTCCGTTGCTGATTTTCTGCAAGTCGTCTCTCTAAGACTCCCAACTCTGTTTCGCAGTCACGGTTGCAACCGGGCGGCGGTCGTTTTCCGTCGTCTGCTCGAACGCTGTCTGCAAGTTCTCTATTGACAACGCAAAAGTCAGGGGTCGCTCCAATGTTTACAAAAGCTTGCCGTTGTTTACAAAAATTTACCGCACCTTACCGACTCTTTACCGCCAACGCCCAAGAAGAGTGCTTACATCGCTTTACCAAGTCTTTTTGCGCGGGAAAGACTCAGTTGAATGGTCCCGCCAGGAATGCCAGGAACTCAAGTTTTGAGCCTCTGATTCGGGGATTGTTGTGTGTGCTTGTCCTTGCCACGGCTGCGCTGGCGGGAGCAGCTGCGCCTCCGAACATCATTCTGATCACGCTCGACACGACACGTGCTGACCGGATGGGGTTCCTAGGTTCGACACGAGGGCTGACGCCAAACCTGGATGGACTTGCTCGCCAGTCGGTCGTGTTCACGCATGCCTACGCGCAGGCCCCGATGACGACAATCTCGCACGCCAGCATTCTGACCGGCACGTATCCCCAGTTCCATCACGTGCTCGATTTTGCCTACTCTCTGGACAAGGATCTGCCGTATGCGCCCGCGATCCTGCGAGCCCATGGATATCAGACTGCGGCATTTCTCGGCTCCCTGGCCCTGGATCCATCCGTGGGCGCTCCCGGTTTCGATCGTGGGTTTGACACCTACGATGCTCCTTTCCACGCGGAGGACGTGTGGCATGATCGCCGTGCCGATACCATGCGGCGGGGGGCGGAGGTGGTGACAAACGCTCTTGGCTGGTTGAATCAGCACCCCAAAGGGCCATTTTTCCTGTGGGTCCACCTGTTCGATGCCCATGATCCCTACAGCCCGCCGGAGCCCTACCGGAGCCGGTACGCGTCGGAACCCTATGATGGTGGGATCGCGTACAACGACTCGGTAGTGGGAATACTGCTGGAGCAACTGAAAGCTCGCGGGCTGTATGACGGAGCGTTGATTGCGGTGATGGCGGATCACGGGGAGTCGCTCGGGGCGCATGGCGAAGCTACGCATGGGATCTTTCTCTACGATGAGACTATCCATGTGCCGCTGGTGATCAAGCTGCCGGGCCAGGTAGCGGCGGGGAAGCGCATCGAGAACCAGGTGGAATTGCTGGATGTGATGCCAATGTTCTTGCAGGCGGCAAAGGTTGATATTCCGGCCGAAGTTCAAGGGGAGTCTCTGCTGACTTGGATTAGGGCGAGAAACGGCGACGGGGCCCCAGAATCCTGGCGCGACCGGCCGGCGTATGCGCAGTCGGATTATCCGCACATTGGTTATGGATGGAGTGCATTGCAATCGCTGCGCACGGGTAAGTATTTGTACATACAGGCGCCGCGGCGGGAGCTGTATGACGAGTCGGCCGACCCGAGGGCGGAACACAACCTGGCATCGGAAAAGACGGCGGTTGCGGATACGCTTGGGAGCCGGCTCGAAGAGTTCCGCCGAAAGACGAGCGGCAAACGGGAATCCCTGAAAGCAGTGGAAGACCCGGCCGCGCAGGAGAAGCTGATCGCCCTGGGATACATTGCAGGGAGCGACTTTTCAAAGGCAGGGCCCGTCAGCCAGGGAGCCGATCCCAAGGACAACATCAAGGTTGTCGGAGATGTTCACCAGGTAGGCTTTCTTATGAAAGCTAAGCGCTTCGACGCCGCGACTTCGATGTTGCAGAAAGCGATTGCCACGAACCCTGGTATACCCACCCTCTATTACGAGCTCGGCTCCTGCTACAGGACGCTGCACCAATACGACAAGGCTGTGCCAGCCCTGCGCCGGGCGGTGAAATTGGCTCCGAATTCCATGGTCTCCCGAATTGAATTAGGTCTGGCGTTGGAGGAAAAGCGGGATTTCGCGGCAGCAATTCCCGAGTTCGAGAAGGTGGTGGCCACCATGCCGCAGTCGCAGGAATGGCGTCTCGAGTTGGCAAACGCATATGGCCACGTGGGCCGCTCCCACAGGCCATCCAGCAGTGCAAAAATGTGCTCAAAATAAACCGGGACAACTTCTTTGCCAATCTGCTTCTTGGGCGATCTCTGTTGCTTTCCGGAGACGCCGCGGGGGCAATACCGAAGCTGAAAAAAGCCGCGGCGATACATCCCGAAAAGCCGTCGCCTCGCAGGTTGCTGGCTGATGCCTATGCCCAGCTCGGGCAGAAAACGGAAGCCGAACAAGAACGAGCTGAAGCTCTGCGCCTCGAGGCAGGTGCGCAGTAGTGAGCGGCCATCTCAAACGGGCGAGTAACACGGCGAACTACCGCGACCAGCGATCTCCACTTACGACCCAAGGGCCGATGCGTCAGCTCATTAGTGCACTCAGTGCGGGATCCGCAACACCGGGTAGTGCCTGCTGAACAGAGCTGTATAGGACGCAGTGCCCGCCGAAGCCGTGACCGAATGACTCGAGGTGCCGCCATCGGACCAACTTGTGAATGCGAACAGTGAGTCCGAGCCGAGATCTTGCAGGTTTGCGGTCGCGATGGTGTGTGAGGATCCAATCGTCCACGTGAACGTCTGGGCGCTGCTGTAGGTGGTGCCGTCAACCGAGAACGAAAGCCCAGCCGGACTGGTGCCTACGGTCACGGGAAAAGTGAAGCCGGCCACCGCGTCGATCAGGTTCTGGCCGTTCGGGCTTCCCCATCCAGTTACCAGATCGTAGCCCGTAACGGCGTTGTACGATTGCCCGTTGCCGTTGTTGTTATTCCCGCTGGTGACGTCGTGGAAGTCGCTGTCGTAGCCGGATCCTTCAGCGATCGGATAGATAGCAGGGTTGATGAAGCCAACGCCTACACTGCCATTGTCCGCGGCTTGCTGGTTGATGAGCGCAAGAAATCCAGCCCAGCGCGGCGACGCAAAGCTGGTGCCGGCCCAGCCTCCTTCACAATATCCCTGGTCGCAGACGTAGTTATCGAAGTCGGCTTCGGCAGCCACGTCCGGCACATTGCGGTAGGTCGATGAGCCGCCATTGGAGGAATTGGCCAATCCCGTCTGCCAACTCGGAATGGGGACGCCATCGGGAGAAGGACCGCCGCCGCTCTCCGGCCACGCTACTTCGGACTGCCAGGGACCACCCGCGCCATTTGTGTTCAAGTGCGTTCCGCCTACAGCCGTTACGTAGGCGTCTTCCGCCGGATAGTATGTGGTCAGGGTAAACCTCGGGGTAGGCATCCCAGTCCCCGGAAGCGGCGAAAACGGTCTGACCCTGAGCCGCAAATTCCTCGAATATAGGATCGTCCAACGCAGGGTCGTCTGGGCTCCAAACCCAGGAGACGCTAATCTGTTTGCAAATATTCTCGGTGGCCATTTTGTTGAATTCGTCAGCGTCAGAAGGGCCTGTATAGGTTAGGGGTGCGATATAGACGCGAACCTGGCTCAAGCGAGGAGCCATGGAAATCGCCTGCACGATGTCGAGAACCTGCTCGGCATCGTCGCCGTCCGAAGCGGCGCTGCCGCCGTCGATCAGCACATTGTTGATGGGGACAGAGTAGGACTCTCCGTCAAAGGTTCCCGTCACATCGCTGAGGTTGTAGCCGTCGTACTCCATGAGTCCGACCGACTGGCCTTCTCCGGTGAGGGGGCCGGAGCCATAGTAGGCGGCCCGCATGTCACTGCCGAGATAATTGCCGCCCGGACCCGATCCGGCGTTGCCGTAGATTGCCTTCCCCACTGCCGCTCTCTTTAGCGCTGGACGGGGTATGGAGAAACTATTCAGGCCGGCGATGTGCGACACCGGCACGCTCAGGTCGAGCGAGGGCTCACGATCCGGCGAGAAAAAAGTGCGGTTCTCCGTGGGATGCCGATAAACGGACATGACCACATGAAAGGTCTTTTCGATTTGGGCAACTGTGCCGTTGATATCCACCAGCATGCGATTTGGAGGCGTATCGGTTACGGTAAAACCGTTGGCTTTGGCGAAATTGACCACGGCCTGGTAATCCTGTTTCGTTGGGCCGAACGCTCGCGTGAACTGATCTACGCTTAGAAAATGGCGGTAATCTGGACTGGACGCGTCGTAGAGACGGCCTAACAAACTGGCGAGTTCGGCTTGGTTGCGAAGCGGCAACATGATGGCGAGTTGCAGACGCTGTGTGGGTGGAAGAAAACCCACCTGTGCTGCGCGGCCGCTGGCAACCGCGGAGCGAACGTGCTTGTTCAATACCTGGCGTGCTGGTTGGGCCTGTCCTGGAATTGCGAACAAAAAGAACACAGCCGCGCAGACAACCGCCGCAAGGCCCGAAGGAGTTTGGCGCTGGAAAAAGCGCCGGCCTTTCCCCACGTGCAGATTCATACGCATATGACCTCCTCGGGATAGATTCCTTTTGGCCCTGATCGGGTCCCGAGAACATGCCATTGTCTGCCCCATGCAAGTCCGCGTCAATGTGAAACGGTTTTCATCGAAGGGAATAGCAGTTTGTACTGAGTTGCTGTTGAAACATCGCCTTTCTGACAACGTCGGCAGTATCAAGGACTCTTCGAGTACACAAACGCATCCACCCGTAGAAGATCGCCATCTCACTCTCGTTGCAGGTGTTACTTTTTGCTCTGCCAACCAAGGCTTACTCGCGATCAGTCTTCAGGTCAGGAATCTCAGTCCGACCCATGCACTTCTTTAACCAGCATCGCGATTCTTCCTCAAAGTGAGCGCTTTTGAACAGACCGGCGGCGATCCGAAGACGGAAACTGTGTGTCACCAACAGTCACGCTTGAGAGTGAAGTGTAGGGCCAGTGCATCGACAGTCTCTCCGACCTCGCGCTGGCCTTCTTTTTTGGCCGACTCCTCATTACTGGCACAAAATCGGCCATTCCATTGTCGGCATTTTGGCTATGCGAATCGGCTGTCTCAAAAGCCAGGTTCTCACCACACCTCGCACTTCTTGTCCCCTTGCCGCACCATGGGAGCGTCCGCCTTGCAGTTGAATGCCTGCTGAAACTCCGGCAGGTTGGACAGCGGGCCGTTTACACGATACTTGGCCACCGGATGAGGGTCGGCTTGCATCATCACGCGCTGGGCCTCGATGCGGATTTCATCGCCCCGCCACTGACCCCATGAGAGAAAGAACTGCTGCTCCGGAGTGAAGCCATCAATGTTCTGGCGGGGCTTGCCGGAGAGGGACTTCTCGAAAGCCAGGTAAGAGATCTTGGCGCCCCCAAGATCGCCAATACTTTCTCCCAGCACAAGTTTGCCGTTGTGGTGGACGCCTTCCTCAATGTAATAGTGCTCGAACTGATCGGCAACGCATGCGCCGCGCTGCTGGAACTGTTTCAGGTCGGCATCGGTCCACCAGTTTCGGAGCCGGCCCAGGTAGTCGTACTGGGCGCCCTGGTCGTCGAACCCATGCGAAATTTCGTGGCCGATGACCACTCCGATGGCGCCGTAGTTTACCGCGTCCACAGCTGAATTATCGAACGCCGGGGGTTGCAGTATGCCTGCGGGGAAAACGATTTCATTCAATTGCGGGTTGTAGTATGCATTCGATGTGGGGGGCGACATGCCCCAGCGTCCGCGATCCACCGGTTTGCCAATGGTAGCGCGGTCATCCTCGACCAGGAAGCGGCGTGCCGCCAAATTGTCTTCGAAGAATGCGTCCGGCCGCACCTCCACCTTGCTGTAGTCCTTCCACTTGTCGGGATATCCAATTTTCGGATTAAAAGTAGCGATCTTGGCCATCGCTTTTTCCTTGGTGTCGTCGCTCATCCAGGGGCGGCTGAGGATGTCATCCCGCATGGCCGCAAGCAGGTTACGCACCATCTCCTGCATGCGTGCCTTGGCTTCCGGCGGGAAGTACTTCTCGACATACTTCTGGCCCAGAGGATCGCCAAACAGCTCGTCGGTTGATTCCACGCAACGTTTCCAGCGCGGCTTGATTTCACTGGTCCCGGTCAGATACTTGCCATTGAAGGCGAAGTCTTCTTCCACGAGAGGGTCGGACAGGATGCTTGCGGTGGAGTTAACAAGTTTCCACTTGAGATAGATCTTCCAGTCCGCCAGTGAAACCTGCTGCAATTGCCGGTCAAATTCCGCCATGTACTTGGGCTGATCCACATTCATGTCGACGTCTTGCGGCAATTGCTTATGCTTGAAGTATTCCGCCCAGTTAAAGTGCGGGGCCATGGCCTGCAGCTGTGCGAACGTGGTGTTGTGGTCCGTGGCGGAGGGATCGCGCTGCGAAACGTTGTCGAGCGATGCCTCCGCGAATTTCGTCTCCATGGTCATGACGGTCTGCGCGGCACCGGCCGCGGACTTCTGGTCCCAGCCCATCAGCGTGAACATCCTGGCGACATGCTCCTGATATTTGTCGCGGGCTTCCTTGAAACGGGCATCGGGCTTGAGGTAATAGTCCCGATCGGGCAAGGAATATCCAGTCGCGGCGATCTCAGCAAGCACCAGGGCGGGCCTGTGGGGGTCTTGGTTGCCGCCCACAACGAACGGCGCAACCACCCCAAAATCATGCAGATTGGTCATGACAATTTGCAATTGCGCCATGTCCCCGGCTTTGTCGATCTGCTCCAGGAATGGTTTCAGTGGTTGAATGCCGCGCGCGTTGACTTTTGACTCGTCCATGCAAGCGGAATAGTAGTTGCCGATTATCTGCTCCGAACTGCCGGGAGCGGCAGAATGATCTTGCGCAGCTTGTTCCTCGATCTCCCGAAGCTGGTCCTTGGTCGCCTCGCCCGAAGCCCAGCGCTTGCTCCAGCGTGTCATGGACGCGGGAATAGGATTGTTGGCCCGCCATGTGCCGTTGGCGAATTGGTAGAAATCGCCGCAGGCATCGGCCTTGCGGTCAAGATCGGCCGGGTCAATTCCATGCAGAGATGAGGTCTGCGAGAACAAGGCGGAGGGGCACAGGGCAAGTAGCAGGGCAATTCTTAGAAGGCGCATGAGGGGACTCTTTTCTCCAGAGTTTTCGACGATCCGTTGCGTCATGGACTTCGCGAGCATTGTAAACGAACTCGCGCGCCTTTTTCGGGGAGGCGAGGCGTAGCCAGGCCATACCAATGAGACGGGCGGGGCCATCGCGGTCATTTCCCAAATTGCACTGGCACCGATTCGTGGTCACAGACAATCGACCAACCGTTCCCATGGGTCGAAATCTGGCCGTTACCGTTCCAGTATGACTTTCCAAATCCCGCGGCCAGCCGAAGACTCTGGAGCGCATGTTCGAACTCGCGCTGCGGCGCGTAGCCCACCCCGAAATCAATAGGCACCACCAATACAACCGCCTCGCCTTGCTTGAGGATCCGGTACGTTTTGTCGTTGCTTGGCGAACCGGCCAGAGGATAGCTCCCTCTGAACTCAGCGTCGAGGCCATCTCCACCGGCGAGGGCTGTGAGTAAGACCTGGATTGCCTCGAATCGGCCCTCTTTTGGCAAATATTCCCGCAGTGCGTCCGCTTCGACGACCGGAACCGCAATCGGTTCCCGGCAAGGATTAAGTAGAGCGAACTCTATTGATCCACTGTAATTCTGTCCTCCAATCCGCGGTGGCCCCACCAGACGCATCGTCACGATGGCTGCTAACAAACCCGTGGATGCGCCATCAGCCAGACGAAAAGGGTCGCCGGAGACTGGATTGGCTCCCCCCGCCAGGCACATTTCACCGGGCGAGTACAGAACCGACGAACCATTCGGCCTGGAAAATCCGGTTGGCCGCCCGGTCAGTTCGAGGCGGTCAATCACCACGAAAACGCTTCCGCCAACCTCGATCGTCTCCTTGTCTCGTGCCACGCACATGCCGGAAATTCCCAACAAGGCCACCATCGCCCACCGGAGCCGAGACTGAGCGCGCATTTCTCACCTCGTCTGTCGCCAACCCGGCTCCAATTATGACACGTCGGTTGGCTAGGATCATCCAACAACGATGTGGCTGTCACGCTTGTCGCTTTGTGTTCTGGGAGCCGGGTGAGGATCGGACGAAATCCCTTTGGATCGCCGATTCTGCCGAGGTTTAGTCTGTGCGAAATCACCCAGCCTTCAGTTCTGCCATAACAAATCCACGCTGCCGAACCTCCTTGCAAAGTATTGAAAGCCGGGAAATTACACGAGTTTCAACAAGGCGAGGCCAATACATCCCTTTCTGCGTAACGGAATGACCCCACTTCCTTCGTCTTATCGCGTTACTAGGTGAAGGCTTATTACGACATCAGATTCGAGGAGACGAAAATGAAAAGCTCTATTCTCAGAACACTGCATGCGACCCTGGTTGCGACGACCTCACCGAATGCGCTGGTTGCTTCCCCACCGGCAGGAAACCGGAAAGGTCACTGCGCGAGCAAACTTAGCCTATCGAAGATGGCCTGCATCGTCTCCCTGTTCTGTGCCGCCACGGCGATTCTCTCGCCTGCACAGACCAACGTTCACGAGCCTATTGAGTTTCAACGGAAACAACGGCGCCAACCCCCACTACGTCACTCTGGTTCAGGGCACTGACGGGAACCTGTATGGGACGACCTACACGTAAGCACCGGCAGCTGGTGGCACGGTCTTCAAAGTAACCACCGGGGGCGCGCTGACCACGCTCTACACTTTCTGCAAGGGCGGTGAACCGTGCCTTGACGGCGCCCAGCCAAACGCAGGGCTTGTGCTGGCCAGCAATGGAGATTTTTACGGGACGACCATAAACGGCGGGGTCAATACGATGGCACCGTGTTCGCAATCGACCTCCTGCGGGCAGCCTCACCACCCTGCACAGCTTCGACATGACGGACGGCGCCCTGCCCAAGGTCGCGCTCGTTCAAGCGAACAACGGGAATTTATATGGCACAACTTCTACTGGCGGAACCGACGACGTGGGCACGGTCTTTCAAATTACCGCCGGGGTACGTCTGACTTCGCTGCACAGTTTCGATGGCACCGACGGCAACGCTCCGAACGTCGGCCTGGTTCAGGGCACGAACGGAAACCTATACGGGGCAACTTACGAAGGCGGGACGGGCAGCCGGTACGGTGTATGAGATGACACCTGCAGGAACTTTCAGCACACTGCACACCTTCGACCCAGCAGAAGGGGCTGGTCTGACCGGTGCGCTGGTTCAGGCCAGCAATGGGAACTTCTATGGGACCGACATCGGCGGAGGCACCGGCATGGGTACGATCTACGAAATCACCCCTTCGGGCACGCTTACCACGCTCCACAGCTTTTGTTCGAAACCGGACTGCACCGATGGAGCAATCCCCTACGCAGGACTGATTCAAGGGACGGACGGGAACCTCTACGGGACAACTTTTGCGGGTGGGGCCAACACCACTTCCTGTAATGCCGGCTGCGGCACGGTTTTCCAAATCACAACCGCGGGCAAGTTCACCACGCTCTACAACTTCTGCTCGCAAGCGAACTGCGCTGACGGCAGCGCGCCGCAAGGGGGGCTGGTTCAAGCCACCAACGGCACGTTTTACGGAACGACCTACTACGGTGGAACCGATGGCCTGGGCACGATCTACAGTCTGTCGGTGGCACTCAGCCCGTTCGTGAAGACACTACCGACTTCGGCCAACACAGGAACGACCATCATTATCATGGGAAACAATCTGACGGGCACGACCCAGGTCCTGTTTAACGGCGTAGCGGCAAACTTCACGGTTGTCTCCAACACCGAGATCAAGGCCATCGTACCGGCTGGTGCGACCACCGGCACTGTGACCGTTGTTACACCCAGCGGCACGCTGAAAAGCAACGTGGTCTTTGTCATTGTTATTGCGGGGCCGCAGATCAAGAGCTTCACGCCGAAGAGCGGGCCGGTTGGAACCGCAGTGACCATCACCGGGGTCGGCCTGACGCAAACCACCACCGTCACTTTTGATGGCGTCGCGGCGACAAGCTTCACCGTACACTCCGACAAAAAGGTGACCGCAACGGTACCAACGGGCGCAAAGACAGGAAAGATCGCGATCACGACTCTCACGGGAACCGCGACCAGCACCACTAATTTCACAGTAACAGAATGATCTTGAGCCGTTCGGAATATGACCAGCGAAGCCGCCTTTCCATAAGGCGGCTTCCTTATGCACAAACTGTTCGAATATCGCCATTCCACTCGTCGATTGTCTTTCTTCTTGCAGTCGCTCCGCGCACGCCCGCCGCTTGTGGACTAGAATGAAAATTAGCGGAGGTCTTTATGCGCATTGGAAAATACGAGAGTTCCGACAGCAGCGCCGGGACTGCCATCGCTTTTTTGCTGATTGGACTTGGTGTGGGTGCTGCCGTCGGCTTGTTGCTCGCTCCGAAGACCGGGCGGCAATTGCGGAAGGACCTGCGGCGCTCCTACGACGACGCCTTCGAAACCGTCTCCGACTGGACCGATGAGGCGCGCGGGCGGATTAAGGATGTGGTCGATAAAGGTGCTGATCTTGCGGACGATCTGCGCTCCAAGGCCGAGCCGCTGGGCGATTTTCTGCGGCGGTCGTAGTTGGTCACCAGTCGTTAGTCGGTGGTCGTCAGCCGACGATCATCAGTGGTCGAGCGTCAGTTACTGGAATCGAGGGCGAAACCTGCCCAGCGACCGACGACCGGCGACAGTTTCAAAGACTTACGGCTCCACTTCTGTCTCGGCTTCCAGTCTGCGTCTCTTCTTCTTGACCGTTCGGATCACGATTCCCACCGACAGCCGCAGATTGTCCTGTTTCGCCTTGCCGATAGCGGAGAAATCGGTCTTCGATTCCAGATAGTCGGCCTTGATGCGCACCGCGAAGCGATCACTGACTCTGTAGTCGGCGCCGCCTCCCGCCAAAAGCGCGAGACCGGAGCTGACTTCAGCCACGTAGCCGCCCGGAGGCTGCGCTTTGGCCGTGCCGCGAACGCCGTCGTGCCCGAACATAATCTCGCCAAAAGGCGTCCAGCGCACATGCTTCCGGTAGGGAAACTGTGCGCCGAAAAGAAAGTTGTATTCCCGCGTATCCGCGTTGAATGTGACACCGCCTGGAGGACAGAACCCCGGACTGTCGCCGCATCTCGGAAACGGTGCGGGTGTGGCCGTGGGGATCTTGGTGTTGCCGAAGAATTGGCTTCCATCCACCACGAGCCCAAACCACTTGGTCGCGTTCAGGTCGAATGAGAGATTCCATCCGTTCAACTGGGCCCAGTGTCCGGCGTTAAAAAAACCAGCCTGTGCGAAGGAGTAGCCTGCAAACAATTCGGTGCGCGGAAAGTAGGGCGCTGCCGGCTTTATGGGAACAGGAATCGAACTGGGCTCAGGAGCCGTTTGAGTGGGAGTTTGCGTGGCCCCACCGGGTGCGGTTGCCGGAGCCTGTGCCGCGCCTGAGGCCGGAGCCTGCGCGGCCGGAGCCTGCGATGAATCCGATGGGGGAGCTTGCGCCGGAGCCTGCGCCCATGACATCGCGCACAGCACTGCGGCTGCGGCCAATACTCCCAGGCATTTCCTCACGATTCCTCCTTAGAACCAGTTGCCAGTAGCCCGTTGCCGGTTGCCAGCGTAAGACTGCGGAAAGGGCACGGCTCACAATTGCCGAAAATCGAAATTCGACGGCCAGCCCGGAAGCGGCCCGCCGATTTCGAAGGACTTTTAGCAAATTATTGAGTATACAGTGCCCGCCACGGATTGCCGCAGCCGCCTTTTTGTTGGATGCAGCCTTTTACTTTCCCATCACCACATGGCTCAATATCGGTGGATCAAAATCGCGCAACAAGAACCACTCGATAAGAATCACTCGACCAACATGCAATCGCCATAAGAGTAGAAGCGGTAACCGGATTCGACCGCATGGCGATAGGCCCCGAGCACCGCTTCGCTCCCAGCCAAAGCGCAGACCAGCATCAGTAGAGTCGATTGCGGCAGATGAAAGTTGGTCAGCAGCGCATCGACAATGCGAAAGCGATAGCCCGGATAAATAAAGATATCCGCCTCGCCGCGGCCGGGTTCGACGCGGGCGGGGCCGATCCGCGCTGGGTCGGGGTTGCCGGCTCCCTTGCTCCTGCCGTCCGTTTTGACGCTAATCGTGCTCGCGCGCCCGGTGCTCGCAATCCCACCCGCAAATTCAAGCGTGCGCACCGTGGTTGTGCCCACGGCGACAATCCTCCGCCCGCTCGCTTTCGCCGCGTTGATCGCGGTGGCCGCTTCAGAGGAAATCTCATACGATTCGCGATGGAGTTTGTGCTCCTCAACGCTGTTGACGCGCACAGGCTGAAATGTGCCGAGGCCGACGTGCAATGTGATTTCAGCAAGCTCAATCCCGCGCGCGCGAATGTGGTCGAGGATCTCGGGCGTAAAGTGCAGTCCGGCGGTGGGTGCGGCAACGGAGCCTCGCGTCCTGGCGTAAACAGTCTGATAGCGCTGGCGATCCGCTGGCCGATCCTCGCGATCGATGTAGGGAGGCAGCGGCACGTGGCCAAGGCGCTCCACAAGCGCGAAAAAATCTTCGACTGGCCGGAAGCGAATTCTCCGTTCACCGAAGGTCCCGCGCGATGTGACTTCGGCCTCGAGGCCCGCCGAATCGGTTGGGTGATCCCCATCAGGCGCAGGATCTCCGAAGTAAAGCTTCTCTCCGATTCCAATCTTCCTTCCCGGACGCACCAGGCATTCCCACTCATTCGGCTCTTCACTAAGCTGGCGGGTGAGCAAGACCTCGATGCGTCCGCGCAGAAAATCTTGTGCGGCCGGATTGGCCCGGCTTATCGGTTGCGCCCGCTCGCCGCTGCGATGCCCATACAGCCGCGCCGGAAATACCCGCGTGTTGTTCAGGATCAGAAGATCGTCGGGCCGCAGCAACCCGGGGAAGTCGCGAAACTGCCGGTCCTGCCAAGCGCCGGTGTTCCGGTCCAGCTGCAACATGCGCGAGGAAGCGCGGTCGGCCGCTGGCTCCTGTGCAATGCTCTCAGGCGGCAAATCGAAGTTGAAGTCGGAAACGAGCATTGAAGATTGGTATGAAAGACAACTCACACCCGCCAGTTGTCGGCGCGCCAGTCTTTGATGGACTTTTTGATCTCGTCGGGCGAGAGCTTCTCGTTCAGCGTTCGTTGCGCCAGGCCAGCTAGTTCGCCATCGGACGCAAAGCGCAATGCGATCAGTTGCCGCTCGCTCAACTCCGGTATGCGGGCACGAAGGCCCTCAGGTAACAAAGCGGCGAGACGAAGCCGTTCTTCCAGCCGAATGACCCGGTCCTGAACTTTCAACGAATAGATGCGAATCGTGAAGACTGCCATCAAGGCAGCCAGCGCCAATATCGTCACCAGAACGCCATGCAGCGCATGATGATGGCCATGGTAGCCCAGGAAAATGTGGGCGATCGCGGCCAGTACAGCCAGGAGAAACACGGGGAGGATAAACAAGTGAAAAAGCGGGTCCCGGCGAACATGATGGGCATAAGACTGCGGCGCGTCCGGCATGGAGGTTCCCTCTGGTGTTCATTTTATATGCACCGGGAATTCAGCCGAAAGTTTGGCGAACGCCACGATTTGGTTGTCACTCCTTGGAGCCGTGCGGTACCATGTCGGTGGCAGGGTGTGCTTATGTCCAGCGACCGCAGGCATCGTGTCGCCATTGTCGAATTCGGGAGACTGTTGCACGCAAGCGGCTTTGTTGCGGCCACAGACGGGAACCTGTCCGTCCGCTTGGACGAGGACCGCGTTCTTGTAACTCCCACCTGCATCTGCAAGGGCCGGATGACGCCTTCCGACCTGGTCGTTGTCGACATGTCGGGCAAGCGGGTGGCGGGCAAGCGGCGCGTCTCCAGCGAAATTGGCATGCACTTGCTGATCTATGGCCTGCGCCCGGATGTATGCGGGATTGTGCACGCGCATCCTCCCACGGCAACTGGCTTCGCCGCTTCAGGGTTGGGCTTGAGCAGCCCGCTGGTGTGCGAGGTCGTGGTTGGGCTGGGTTCGATTCCGCTGGCGCGCTATGGAACACCGGGAACTCCCGAGCTGACCGGTGCGCTCGAACCGCTCATTCCCCATCACGACGCGATCCTCATGGCGAACCACGGCGTGGTGACTTTCGGCCCGTCGCTTGAAAGCGCTTTCATGAAAATGGAGACGGTGGAGCACTTCGCCAAGATCGCGCTGGTGACTCACATGCTTGGCCAAGCCCAGCCGCTCGGCGAGAAGGAAGTGGAGAAGCTCATCGAAGTTCGCCACCGATACAACTACTCGTCACCGGCCCGCCGGCCGGTTGCTGGCAACGGGCTGGAAGCCGCACGCGAATCGGAAGAGACTGCGGGCGGCCGAAGATAGCCCACCCGCTAATCACCGATTCCTCGCCCGTTTGCGGATCTATCCCCTAATCACTGAACCGCGAAACGCGACCAAAATGTGGTCAGTTCGAGTCCCTTCAGTCAAGAGCATCCATTGATAGCTGACAACTGACAGATGAGCGCTGCGGTTCTCACTTTTCTCCTCCAATTCGGAATCGAAATCCCGCCCGGAAATTTGCCGTGAGCGCCGGATAGCCGACTACTTCGTTGTAGTGCTGGTTCAGCGCATTGTCGAGATTAGCGTATGCGGTGACATGCGAATTGATGGCATACCATCCGCCCACATTCACCAGCGCGTAGCCGGCGGCGTGGTCGATGCCGAAACCATCAAAGTCGGAGTCGGCGCGGCGCCCCACAAAGCTGCCGCCCAGGTTTGCACCCCAGCGATTTCCCAGGTACGAGAGAAGGGTTGTTCCGGAATGCTTTGGGCGGCGCAATAAAGGCTGGCCGGGATTGAATACGACGTCGGCTGGAGCGGGGTTGTCCAAGTATTCCGATGAGGTGTAGGTGTAGGCGGTGTTGAGCAGCAGTCTTGAGCGAAGTTGTGCTCGTAGCACAATTTCCGCGCCTTGGGCGAATGCTCGATTAATGTTCACATATTCGCCTATGTACTCGACGGGGTTGACCTCGATGTAATTGATCTGGTCGTGGAAGAGGTTGTTGAAATAGGTTGCGGTCAGTTCGTACCTGTTTTTCACGAATCCCTGCTGGACCCCGGTTTCGAAGGCGCGGAGCCGTTCCGGCTTGAGGCCTGGATTTGGAACGTTATAGGGATCTTTCGGAATTCCATTGAAGGTTTCTTCCAGCCGCGGCTCCTTGAAGCCGGTGGAATAGGTGAAGCGAAGGCGAGTGCCCGAAAATACGTCGTTCCCGCGAAGGGCGAGCAGCGTTAGCGCGACTCTCGGGATGCCGGTATTGCCAAAGGCACTGTCGTGCACAAAGCGGCCTCCTGCGATTACGCCCAAACGCCCTAGCGTCAACTCCTGTTGCGCGTAAGTGTCCTGGTTCAAGCGCTGGCCGTGGTTCTGCGCGCCATAAGCCAGGTTTCCCACAAATCCATTCTCGTTCTCGATACGGTAGCCGAACGTAGTATGAGCCCACGTGCGCTCGGAATAATCCCCCTGATATTCGAAGCCTCCGCGGTTGATGTGGTCGACCTCGTTGGACGCGTAATCGATTGGGTAGCCAAATTGGTTGACGCGAGCCGGATCGCCATCCGGAAAGGGATTCAGTTCATAGTAGCGATAAAGGTAGTCGAAGGCCGTGAACCGATGCTGCCATCCGTGAGGCTTTCCGGCTACGAGTTCCACACCGCCAAGAATGTTGTTCAGTCTCGAGTGGTCGAGGGGGTTGGGAGGTAGTGGCTGAAGCTGAGGGCCAACTCCATTGACTGGAACCAGTGGATCGTAGCCATTGAAATTCCACTCTCCCGGCACACCGGTATGGCTGTTGGAGTGGCGAAGGCGCACACGCAGCGAGACGTCATCGGAGAGAGCGGCGCCAACATTCGTCCCCTGCAGCGAGTCGGAATAATCGTCGTTCACACCTTTACCGCTGGTGTTAAATTGATCCGCAAATAGGTTGTAGTCAAAGAGACCACGTGCGCCCGCCAGGGAGGCGTGACCGCTCGCGGTCGCGAAGTTTCCTCCATCGGCGGCGATGCGGAGTTCGGGAATCGGCGTGCTTCCAGTGCGTGTCCAGACCTGAATCACGCTCGTCATCGCGTCTGAACCGTAGAGAGTGCTTTGTGCGCCGCGAACGAACTCCAGTCGGTCCGCTTGAACGAGCGAAAGCGTGCCGAAATCGAATGTGCCGCCTGGTTCGTTAACCGTGACGCCATCGACGATGACTTTGTTGTAGTTGGATTCGCCGCCGCGCACGAACAAAGACGACAAGCCTCCGCGTTGCCCTGCTGTGTTCACGACCGCGCCAGGAAGAAAACGCATAGCATCGTCGGCGGCGATGGGCTGCATGGTCGTCGAGTTGCGCGCCGCTGAGACTGTCCACGTCCGCACCCGCCGCTTCTCCCGGCACAGGTGTGCGCGTCGCGCTGACTACGACTGTTTCCGAAGCGGTCGCCAGCCGCAGATTCACCGTGAGCTGATCGCGCGATGAAATGCCGGATGGAACGTCTACGCTCTCGGCGGCAAACCCCGGCGCGAGTACCTGGACTCTGGTACGATCCCGTGGTTTGAGTGTGGAACGTCGCAGTTCCTTCAGCGGATGTGGTTTCGTTAGCGAGAACAGCCGTTTCGCCTCGCACGCAGCAGCAAAACTTGCGCGCCCGCGACTGCGGCCGATTGAGGATCGAGAACTTTGACTTTGAGATCGACAGCCGAAGCTGCCACGGAAAAACACAAGACGAAAAATACGGCGAGAGTCGAACGCATACCATTCTCCTTTTCACGCGAAAGGGTTGTTGGTTATGGTTCACGCCGGTCTCCTGGCTTGCGAGTAAGGACTCGATTCGAGTCCGGCCGATTGCGGCGTCCTTCCCAGGGTTTTCTTGGAACGTCCTTCTCGGATTTCAAGAAGGTAATCCCCAGTGAACAACCGCGATTGTCCTCGCTTACAGTTGCGCGGCAGCGCGGGATTTGCACCCGCTTCCCATAGCCCGGGTATAAAACCGGGCTACGATCATGCGCGAACCTAAGGTTGAGAAAGAACAAAAGCAACGACTCTGAAATCTATCGTCACAGATGCGGAGAAGTCAAACCGGGCGCGTAGCCTCCTAATTCAGTTTTCACTACGGAGACACAGAGACACGGAGAAAACTAAATGCCGGGGAACTCTCCTCCCGGCTATTTTCTTGCAATTCAAGCGTTTTCTCCGTGGCTCCGTGACTCTGTGGTGAGGAAGGTGGGTTTACGCGGCTAACGCGCTGCCGGATTCTTCAGGATTGGAAACTCCGCCGACCCGACGCAAGCTACGTTCGCTTCGGCGAAGGCGGTCACGCGTTCCAGCGTGTCTTGCAACTGCCGGTGAAATTCGGCCATCTGTGCGTCATCGGCATTCTCGGGAACCCATATCTTCTTGCTGAAGCGCACCAGCGCCTTTGAAAATGGTTTCGGGATTACCAGCCGATCCCAGGAGTTCAGCACCCATGCATCGTCAATGGCAACATAGAACGTCGCCATCGGAGCCGCTGTTGACCGCGCCAGCAAAACCGGCCCAGGCTTGGCTACGTATTTGGGGCCGCGCGGGCCGTCGATCGTGAATGCAACCAGATTGCCTCGTTCAATTTGACTCTTCATGCCCAGCAGAGCGGGCGCGCCGCCGCGGCTGCTCGATCCGCGCACCGCGACGAAGCCCAGCTTTTCCACGATGCGGGCAATGTACTCGCCGTCAAAGCTGCGGCTTACCATAACAGCGATGCCGATGTTTCTCCACAACCACGCGCTGGCGAAAACAGCCCGGTGCCAGAACGAATAGATCACGCGCTTCTCATAGATCGCGTCCGAGGGCGTAGGAGGCTCCTCCCACGAAATGGAATAGCGCAATGTAGGGCCGATTAAAACAATGGCGAGATAGTTCGCCCAGCTGATAAGCCACAACAGAATTCGCTGCCGTAACGGGAATGGGCTTGCGGTCGAAACAGGTTGCGGATGGGGCGAGCGATCGCCGGAAGGAACGGAAGGCCGGTTATCGGCAACGCGAGAAGAACTCACGCAGCCATTTTATCCGCGCGGAGGGCGCTTTCAATTGTCCGTACAGTATCCGCTATGGATCGAGATAACTCGCGATCCACTCCTTCAAGCGCTGGCGGCGCTCGTCCGCCGAATCGAAACGAACTCCGAAGGTCTTGTTGCTCTTCCGCCAGACGACCTTTCCGCGCATCCACACGCGGGGCAGCGTGAGCAGGGAAAACGATACTTCCACTCTGCTGCCCATCTCGGGCATATGACTGCTCTTAAGTGACATTCCTCCGCAGCTGATTTCGCGGCTCGTCGCGGTCAGGCGGCCGCCATCGGACACCACCACCCCAACTTCCGTCATGACGGGAATGCGCACGTATCGCCGGAATTCATGCATGACCAGCGTGCGCGCGGAGCGCACCAATTTCAGCGCCGCTGTGCGCTCCAAAGGCTCCTGAAACATGGCGTTGATGCAGAGCTTCGAGTAGCGCATGGCGTCCTGCGCGCTGCCCCCGAGCCCGAAGATCACAATTCGGCTGTTTGAAGCCGAGCCGCGGGCCAACTCGATAATTCGCCCCGCCGAGGGTTCCATGGGAAGGACGCAAGCCTCGAATTTTTCGTTTTGCAGGCGCGCCGCATCTTGCCGTTCAAGCCGCAGCGTATCGATGCCAAATTGCCGGAAGCAGTCCGCGACCAGATCGCGAGACGCCTGAGAAAGATCAAACAGGGCCGCGCATGCCACCGCCTTACGGTGGGGTGGAAGATCAAGGGGGAGGCTGGTGGTCACCGACATGGGGTTACCGGATGTAATCCTCTAAAAGCCCATTCTGACGCGGCTTTTGGCGTGTGGCTAGATTTCGGAAGGTCGTGGGAATTGCACAAATGGTACATGACAAAAGTCGATAGTTGGCCTGCTGGAATGCAGTCCCTTTGATTCTCGTTGCTGGTTACCCGCTGGAATCCGCTCTTCCGGTGTGGGTTAGGCACACCGATCTTAAGACTAGGACCTGGACCAAAACTTGCAAACCGATTTGTGCTTTGCCGACTTGTTCATGCGTAGGCGAGCTTGGCCCTCCGTCCAAGGTAAGCAGCTACCACGAGCGCCGCTGTCATCGCCAAATAAAGCGCTGGCCGTGCCGATTGAGCCGTTGTGCCGAGAAAGTCCAGACCGGGGGTGTGATGTGCCGGCCCGGCGTACCACCAGGCCGTATACACGGCTTCAAAGAATCTGCTGGTGCCGCTCCATAGCCCGAGCGCCAACGCGAGCGACGGCACGAAAAGAGTGCAAGCGATCCATGACAAAAGGCCCTGATGATCACCGGCAATCAACAGACGAATCGCGAGGCCACCATTGGTGATGGCCGCGACGCCGACGCCGGCGATCCAGATGGCCGGCAATTGCCGATGGATCGAGTGCTCGGCGGAAAAAATCAGCGATGCCGTGTTGAAACGCGCTTCCCGTGTTCCCATCTGCGACCACACCAGCACAGGCCAAATCAAGGCGGCCAGCGCCACTCCTCCGCGCGCGGCATCGAGAGGCGAAGCTACACTCGCGATGAAGATAATTGCGGCGCCCGCGTACCACCACCAGTGCTGACCTTTCAGCATCAACTTCATTTCCGCCGGAACGAGCCGCAGCAGTGTGTTAATGCCAGCCGTACGCGCGACTGGAGTCAAGTGCACTGCTGTTTGTTGCGGGAGCGACGGTGCATCCACATTCGCGGCGGCATGGTTTTCTGCCGGCGCCTTTTTCACTCGCCACTCGCGCGCTGGATCGAAGCGGTGAAAAAAGATTGCCGCAAGAAGGGCCAGCGCAATGGCCGCCAGGACGCAAGTCACGCGGCTCCAATAAAGGGCTGGCGTTCCGCGCAATCCGGACCACAGGAACCTCTTGCTGGTAGCGGTGTCTCCAATCGTCAGAGCCGCGCCGTTCTTATATGTGGGGTCAATGCTGCGCAAGTCTTGCTGCATTTGCCCCATCACGGAAACGATTCCAGTGAAATCTGAAAAGTACGCAGCTTCGCTGACCTTCCCGCCTCTATCGATCGTGGCTGCCGGTACAGCCAGCAGCGCGGTCCAAACGAAAAAATAGATGACATTGCCCGCTCCGCCGCGCAAACCCGGAATGTTCTCAAAAAGCACCGCCAGCCCTGCAGTGAATGCCACAGCCGGTAACGCAAAAATAAGAAAAGGTGAGAGGAGTTCCCACAGATGCACGTGGGTGTCTTCCGCTTTCAGCCCCTGCATGATGACCGCGGCCATCGCCATAACCGCGACCATCGTGGCCAGCACCGCGAAATTGCTGATCATTTTGGCGACCGTGTAGAAACTCTTCGTGATCGGCGTGGCCGCAAGAATCTGTCCGACCCGCGTTTCCTGATCGCGCTGAATCGTGTTCTTCACGATGTAGAAACCGATCAAGCTCAGAAACATGGTCGCGACCAGCGCCATCAGGCAGCCAACCCAGGCCGAGTTGTAGACGCCGCGATACTCATCCAGCCGGATTACCACCTTGCCCGTGACGCAGCAGTAGCCGAGATAAACCGCAAACGCCAGCGTCACCAGAAAGTTGTAACGCCGCACGCGCTCTAGAAAGTCGGCGCGCACCAGGTGATAGAGAACGCGGCTGCGGTTCATGCGGCCACCCCGGCGCGATGCGTGTTGAGGCAGTAGAGGTAAGCATCTTCGAGCGTGGGCACAAGCGGCTGCGCTCCGTTCGGCGCCGAGGCTGCCAGGATGCGGACGTGGACTCCATCGCTGCGGCGGGCCGTTCCGCTGATCAAATACCGCTGCTTGATGGCCTGCATTTCGCTGCTCGGCACAACGTCTTCCCAGACTTTGCCTTCCACCTGCCTCAGAAGCTCTTCCGGCGCCGCGTGCGCGACCAGCGTGCCGGCCGAAATGAGAGCAATGTCGGTGGCCGTCGCTTCGACATCGGAAACAATGTGTGTCGAGAGTATGACGACGCGTTCTCCCGAGAGTTCGGAAAGCAGGTTGCGAAAGCGCACTCGTTCCTCGGGATCGAGGCCGGCGGTCGGCTCGTCGACAATCAGCAGTTGCGGATCGTTCAAAAGCGCCTGCGCGATCCCCACACGCTGCTTCATGCCGCCAGAAAAGCCACCCAGCGGGCGTTTTCGGACGTCGTTCAGATTGACCAGCTCGAGCAACTCACCAATTCTTCTCCGCGAAGTGGGCGCATCGAGTCCCTTCGCCGCTGCAAGGTACTCCAGA
>CAWDPB010000163.1:0-5699 GCA_963804075.1 uncultured Acidobacteriaceae bacterium
GCTTGATGGCGGTCACTGTGCCGCTGTTGCTTCTGTTGCTCGACTACTGGGCACTTGGCCGCTGGAAAAGTCATCCCGTTTCCGGCGGCCTTGAAGGTGCCGCCGCAATCGACCGGACGGCTCCTAGTCGAAAAGGTCCCGCTGCTTGCGGTCTCCGGTGCGATTTCTCTGCTCACGCTTCACGCGCAGGAAAAGGGCAAGGCAGTCAACCACGACCCTCTCGGCGGCCGCATTGCGCACGCCATATGGTCTTATGCCGCTTATGTAGGCAAACTCGTGTGGCCTTCGAAACTCTCCATCATGTACCCGTATCCGGTGCATGGACACCCACTTTGGATTGTGGCGCTCGCAGTCGTTGGTTTGGGATTGGCAACCACAGCCGCGTTCTACACTAAGTCGAAGCCGTATCTGGCATTCGGCTGGTTGTTCTACCTGATTAGCATGTTGCCCGTCATCGGCATCATACGCGTGGGACCGCAGTCGCTTTCCGACCATTACCTCTACGTTCCGGCCATCGGACTCTTCGTTCTCGCGGCCTGGGGCGCTTACGACCTCCTCGAACGAGCATTGGGCCGGGCGGAAATTCTCGCCGTGTTGGGAGTTGCTGTGATCCTCGCTTATGCCGGCGCCACTTCCACTTATTTGCCAAGCTGGCAGAACAGCGTTGCTCTTTTCTCACGCGCCGAGCAGTTGAGTCCGGCCCCGGACGACATGATCGAAAACAATCTCGCGGAGGCCCTGAGAGAGTCTGGCAGGCCGTCGGAAGCGATCCCGCATTATCGGACCGCCATTGCTTTGGCGCCTAAGATGGTGCTGCCGCGTTGCAACCTGGGAAGCGCACTGGTCGCGGCTGGCGATCCTTCCGGCGCCGTCACTGAGATTCAAGCGGCGCTCCAGCGCTCGCCGAGCGACATGCTCAAAGCGCAATGCCTGAACAATCTGGCCGTTGCGCAACTTGTCCTGAACCGGCCTGACCTGGCAGAACAGAGCTTCTCGGCAGCAATCGAAATCGATCCCGACTTCGAGCACTCGCTCGTGGGTCGCGGCCTGATAAGGTTCCAGCAGGGAGAACTGGATGGCGCGCTCGACGATCTGCGCCGGGCCGTGGTGATCGATCCAGACCCGGTCGCATATTTCTGGTTAGGAAAAACCCTCGCTGCAATGAACCGGCGAGAAGCTGCAATCGCTGCGCTGAAGCAGTCGTTAGCACTCGCTCCGGACAAGAAGGAAGTACAAGCCGAGCTTGATACCTTGTCGCAGGGCACCGGTGAGGTTCGATAGATACCCGCTGCCGCGGGCGCTGATTCAGCCTCACTCCGCGTTTGTCCTACCTTACCCGCTCGTAGACGACGAAATCGGTCGGCTCAACCTCGCGCCCCTCAAAAAACATCGTTCCCTCCGAGACGTGCGCGGGAGCATACCCTGAGGAACGTAAAAAGCGGTCCCATCGCGGAAACCCCTGCTTCGCCTTGTCAAAGGTGCAACATCTGGCAATAACGATCCATCTGGCCCCGTTACAGTCCTGATCGGCGTGATTCGTGCGCTCGTTACGCCAGAAGCCCTCGCCCTTTGGCCAGTTCTGATAAATGCTCTCCCGAAAATAAGGCTGCACAGCGCTGGTGAAGAATCCGATCCCGCACGTCGTTCTTGCATCTGCGCCGACCGAGCGCAGGAAGTTTGCGGCGTCCAGGCTGCCCGAATAAGGCCGAGAGTAATCCATGGCAAAAGTGCGCGCAGACCAGTAGATATGAAGCGCAAACAGGCCAGCAAGCCCGACCAAAAGGAGCGCCTGCAGAGCCCTCTGGAGTCTGGGTGCGCACCTTTCCGGCGACCGCCACGCAATCCAAAGCGCTGCCACGGCAATCAAAGTAAGTGCCCCGCAATGCCAGAGGCTCCCGTACACCTTAATAAAAAAACCCAGCAGCGCGGCCATGGGAAGAGCAAACGGCAGGAAACAACGCCGGCAGGCGCACCATGCTCCGACCACCGCCAGAAATGCAATTGACGGGATAGTCGAACCGAAGAAGCCGACCGCGATCTCAAACGGAAGAGCGGCAACGCCATAATTTCCCGTGTCCCTCCCTGCGGTAGCCGGGCGGTCAAATATGGCGTTCATGCGGTCCCCCGGTGGCCAGTTGACAACGGCGACAAGCGCCATAACGATCTCAAACAGAATGAGCCCGCAGAACAGCTTTCTTCGCCCGTGCAGTGAAATGTCATGCCACGCCCGAAACGTGTACCAGATGCGGGCTGCCATCAGCCCAAGGGCAATCATCGTGCCCGGAGCGCACAGTAGTGCCAACGCGGATGTTGCCGCCACAAATCTCCAAGGGCGCCGGTCGGCTTCGGCAAAGAAGTGGGCCGCCGCAAACGTGCACAGCGGAAGCAGCACATAAGGGCGCGCCACAACCGCATATTGAAACGCCATGAAGTAAGTGAAAGGGAATAACACCCGAATCCAAAGCGGAAACGGACTGTACCGGCAGAAGAACCCGCATCCCGCAATCGCACACAGGCAGCCAATCCAGTTCATGGACTGATAGGGAAGATGACACCAGTGGCTTGCCACCCACAGGATAGTGGCCCACAGTGGCGGGTGCCCTTCATATGCCAGTTGATGGAACACGAGGTAGCGGTAGCCGAGGTCGCGGCTCAGTAGCCAGGCATGCGCCTCATCCGCCCACGGTTCGTGGTGCGTGATCCCCACAAGAACGGTCCCGCAGTACGCCGCCAGCGTCAGGGCAATCGTGAACTGCCTATTCGCGGAGAACCGGCCGTCGCTCTTCTTCGCGCCAGGCTGCGTTTCAGCCCCGCACGCTTCGGAACCCTTGCCTTCCCCGATGATCGAACCCGTCGCCATAGTTGCTACGATAGTTCCTGGGGCCTGTTAACACCAAATGGACTTTTGCGATATTGTGAAGCGGTGGAAATCGCCGAAGTCAGGAGGAGCATGTCAGGCGTGCCTCTTCTCGCGCTTTTCGACAAGTGGCCCGCCAAACCGCTGACCTCAAGTTGCAGTACCTGAAGGCTGACGGCTGTTGGTTGACGGCTTTCTTTTTCATCACATTTTTCTCGTACGCTCATCACTGACTTTGCACCCAATCGCTGCGAAAATACCTCGACAGTACACCGTCGAGAACTGCGCCAGTCTCCAGAGATAAAGCGCATTTCCGGCTGCAAACTTTTCACCGCTCTTTGACAAAATATGGACAAAATATGGACGGTAGGCACCCTCGCAAGTACACGCCAAACAGAAGAATTAAGCGCTAAGTCGAATCTTTTGAAGACTTTGCCTTTAACTGCCGTACTATCAATACTTTAACTCAATTTTGGTAGGGGGGGTACCCCCACATATTTCTGAATTCTTACCCGCCGATTGGCCCACATCCGTGAGCGTGAAGACGAAGAGCGTAGAGACGAAATAACTGGATGCTCCTGACATGCCCTCCTGACAAACTCGACGGTCCTCTTTTTCGATTTCTCAACTTCGCCTTAATCGTCGAGGCCTTGCGATAACAAGACAACGAACATGCTCTTCCCGAAATCGGCGAAGAAACAACTCCTCTCGCAAGCCTTTTTCCATTAAACGAACTCCCTGCAAAATGTTGCTGCAAAGCATGTTCCTTGTCCTACACTCAGGCTCCAGAAGGCCGTCGCGGTCTTTCGAGCACGGCAATCGTTCACCCCTCACTCCAATTCGTGACCATCATCACAGCGTGCGCCCCCTAACGCACGCAGGATGAGAAGAAGAGCAGGGAGGATATTGTGTCGTCGGACTTTATGCGCGCCCGGGTTAGTCAGGAACTCGAGGATGTATTGCGCGAGATGATGACACCTCGCGAGTATCCGAAGGGTGCCACAATTCTTCGTCAGGGAATGCCCGTGGACGGGCTATATCTGGTGGAAACGGGTGAGGTTCGGGTTCTGCTCGCGACCGCCGAGAACCAGAATCAGTTATTGGAGGTCGTGGGCGCCGGATGCCTGCTCGGACTGAGCGACAGCATGGCTGGAGGCAGCTACCGCATTACTGCCGAAGCCGCCGAGCCAACCACGGCTGCTTTTCTCGAGCGCGAGATCTTTCTGGAATTTCTGAGCGGCCATCAGGAGTACTGCATGCAAGTCGTACGCCTGCTGAGCGACAGCCTCCACCGCCTCTACCACAAGTTCCGCGATGTGAACGCGCAGCCGGGACGTCCGAGACGGCGCTCACCAAACGAACTGTTGAGTTAACACGCTCCTTGCTTCTCTGCGGAAATCGAGTTCGAGCTGGCGCCGAAGTTCACCGCTTCACCGCGGCAACTTTCCTTGCAGAGCTTTCTACCGGGTCTCTCCTAGTCGCCCTTGAAAGTGATTGCAATCTGCGTCTCGACTTCAACTGCCTGGCCATCGAGATAGTAGGGCTTGTACCGCCACTGGCGCACCGCGTCCAGTGCCGCCGCCGCCAGCGCACGATCCCCAGCCAGCACGGCCGGATCAACGACGCGCCCCTCCTTGTCGATTCTCGCCTTGATCTCGACGGTTCCCTGGATGTGGGCAGCCCGCGCGCTAGCCGGATATGTGGGTTGTACTCGCTTGATCAGCAGTCCTCCCGAAACCCCTTGCGAAAGTCTGATGCTGGCCAGGGTTGGGGTAGAAACCTTCGTCCCCGAAGAGAGCACGCCAATGAGACTGCGGCTGTCCGGCGAGAATGAGACCTCAACGGGATTTGGTACCGGTGGGGCCGCTTCCTCAGGTTCCACTTTGTTAGCCGGAACCACGGGCCTTGTTGGCGCGGAGGCCGCGGCCGGATTTTGCTTTGCGGAATCGCCGGTTCCAAGACTAAGCGCGATCCATCCCGATGAGCCGTCTTGAGCCAGTTCATCGACTTTCGGTTTGCCGATTTGAGGCGGCGAGGTCTTCGACGCCGCAGTCACAGCCACCGTTGCCTGCGGGGACAACACGGCTGCCTGATCGCGGTCTCCCGAACGCGCCACCCCCGGTGCGGACCTGGAGCTCGAAATCACATTGGAGCGAAGTCCGCTCCGTCCCGTTGCCTGCAAACTCAACCTCTGCTGGGGCTGTGTGGGGACCTGTACGGGTTCGCCGGAATCCGGACTGATCGAGGCCGGCGCGGTCATCCCAGCCGTGGCCCTGCCCGGCGCTGTCGCGCCAAACTTCGCCCAACCAAAATAGCCGGCCGCCGCCATAGCCAAAACTGCAATCGCCGCCACCAGAATTTTCTTGTTATAGTCTGGCCTGCGAGGCATCGTCTCCGCGAACCCCGCGAACAATTGGCTACTCGGAGCGCTCTCCCTGTCTGGAAAGTCCTGCCAGGGCAACAGGTTTCGCTTCAAATGCCAGGCTCTTGATCCAAAAACGGCGCTCGTGGCGTGCTCCTTGCCAGAACTTCTTCGTCCGACCGCACACCCTCTTCCGCACTTGGTTGTTCTTTTGCCAAAGCGGGCGCGGCAGCAGCGGCGGCAACAAACCAGGACCCTTGAAACGAACTCTGAGACGAACTCTGGTCCAGTACGGCTCGGAACCGGCCCGAAGCGAGAGTCAAAGAGACTCTCGCCCGCGAAGACTTCCTGCGTTTGGAGCCGTCCCGCGCGGAAGATCTCGCTTGGCAAATTGCCCCGTCTGTTGGGATTCGTCTTGCGGCTCTGGCTGAGCGGTCTCAACGCGCGCCCGCGGCATGGAAGCACTCGCCGGATTACCCG